>CAZDRW010000444.1:0-3639 GCA_964507555.1 uncultured Desulfarculaceae bacterium | reverse complement strand
AACGCCATGAACCAGGACGGACTGGTGGTGGCATCCCATGCCTCCCTGACCGTGCCCGATCTGACCGCCGTCGATTTCCTGGGCTATACCCTCATCTATCGCCAGACCATGGAGCGCTGCGCCAACCTGGCGGAGGCGCGGAGCCTGTGGGAGGCCATGCCCATCACCCGGGTGGGCGGCTGGAACACCACCATGGCCGCTCCCCAGGCATCGGCGGGCGGCGTCCCCTGCGCCGGCGTTTACGAGGCCGACAGCTATGGCGGCCTCATGCGCTGGCCGGGCGATTTCACCCCGCCCGTGGGCAACGACTGCCTGCTGGTCACCAACAACTTCTTTGCCTATCAGGGCGCCAACCCCGCGGCCGTGGCCGCGACCCACGCCTACCACGCCGAGGTGGAGCCGGGTAACTACCGTTACCAGGCCATGCTGGACTTGCTGGACGCTTATCAAGAACAGGGCCAGAGCGTGGGCACCAGCCAAATGATCCAACTCATGCGCTCGGCAGCCAAGTCCAAGGCCTACCAGGGCATTAACGAATACTCGTTTTTGGCCTACCCCGACAGCATGCACTTGGCCCTGGCCAAGGAGGATCTGGTCAACAAGGAACTGGACGCCGCCTACGGGCAATATGTGCACTATCACTTCGATGAGTTGTTCAAATAGATTCGCCGGAGTCCGTCAAAGGAACTGCAGCGGTCCTCCATCGTAGGTTATGCCCTTCATCTAAATGAACAAGGGCAGGCTACGCACCGGCTTGCCAGTGGCGGCGAACACCGCGTTGGCCACCGCTGGCGCCACGGTGGGCACTCCCGCCTCGCCGATGCCCTTGGGCGGCAGATCGCTCTTGACCAGATGCACCCGCATGGATGGCATCTCGCTCATGCGCAAGATGGGAAAATCATCGAAATTGGACTGCTGCACCCGGCCCTTTTTCAGGGTGATGGCCCCCTTGATGGTTGCCGTAAGCCCGAAGGCCGCGCCTCCCATGATCTGGTCGCGCACGATGTAGGGAGTTATCACCCTGCCGCAATCCACCGCCGCGGTGATGCGCTCCACCTTGAAACCCCTCTCCTTGCCCAGGCTGATCTCGGCCACCATGGCCACCATGGTTCCGGGAAACTCATGGGCGGCTAGGCCCCTGAATACGCCTGCCGGCGGTTTCTCCTGCCAACCGGCCTCGCGGGCCACGACTTGCAGCACCTTTTGCATCCTGGGATTGCCCTTGAATAATTCCAGGCGCAGTTCAAGAGGGTCGCGCCCGCTGGCCCGGGCGATCTCATCCACAAAGCACTCCAGGGTGAAGGCATTGGCGGTATGCGCCACGCCGCGCCAGAAGCCGGTGGGCACTCCGGGATCGTCGTGCACGTAGTCCACCAAGGCGTTATCCACGGCATAGGGCAAAGGCGCCGCGCCCGCCTGAGCTCCGTTGCCCTTCATTAGGTTTGCGATCACGTTTTCACTGGCCCAACGGCCCGCGTTGCGCACCCCCCGGGGCAGCCAGTACGGTATGATCGTCGGGAAAAGTTCGGGCATCAAAAAACTGAGATGATCCGGGCCCACAATGCGCTGGCTCCAGGCATTCAGGCGGCCCTTTTGGTCCAGGCCTGCCTGCAAGCGCTGCAAAGACGCGGGCCGGTAGAAGTCGTGCTGTATGTCCTCTTCCCGCGACCACATCACCTTGATTGGCGCGCCCATGGCCATGGAAAGCTCCACCGCCTGGGCGACATAGTCCACCACCGAGCGCCGCCCATAGCCGCCGCCCAAGAACGTGGTATTGATCTGCACTTGGTGGTAGCCCATGCCGGTGAGGCGCGCCGCTGTTTCCTGGGCCCCGTCCTGATTCTGGGTAGGCGCCCAAACCTGGCAGGAGTCACGCTGCACCCAAGCGGTGCAGTTCATGGGCTCCGGGGTGGCATGGGCCTGGAAAGGCACCCTGTAGTCGGCGCTTATCACCTTAGACGCCGCCTGCAAGGCCTTGGCCGCCTCGCCCTTGGCGAACATCTCCTTGGCGTCGGCATTGTCAAGAAGCTTTGCCCAGCGGCCCCACAGGGCCTCGCTATCCAGCGCTTGATTGCCAGCAACGCCCCATTTAATCTCCAGCGCCTGGGCCGCCCGGCTGGCCTGCCAATAGGTCTGGGCCACTACGGCCAAGCCGCTGGCAATGGGCAGCACCCGCTTCACCCCCGGCATTTTCGCGGCCTTTTCGGCTTCATAGCTTTTCAGGCGATCGCCGAATACCGGCGGCTGGATTACGGTGGCGGTTAGCATGCCCGGCAGCTTCACGTCCAGGCCGAACACCGCCTTGCCCTCCACCTTGGCCGGGGCGTCCAGGCGCGGCAGGTCCTGGCCGATGAGCTTGTACTGGCTGGGATCCTTAAGTGTCACCTCTTTGGGCGGCTGCAAACGGGCGGCGGCCGCGGTCAACTCGCCATAAGCCAGGCTGCGTTTGCTGGCCTGGTGCACCACCTTGCCGCTCTCGGCCTTGCATTCAGTTGCGGGCACGCCCCATCTTTGCGCTGCCGCCGCGATGAGAAGCTGGCGGGCAATGGCGCCGGCCATGCGCAGGGGGTCCCAACTGGTGGGGGTGGCGGTGCTGCCCCCGGTCATCTGGATTCCAAAGGCCGGGTTTTTATAGATGGCCTCCACCGGGGCTATCTCGAAATCGACCTGGGCCCAAGCCACCTCCAACTCCTCGGCCACCATGGCCGGAAGCCCGGTGGTGCAGCCCTGGCCCATCTCCGAGTGCTTCACCCGCACCGTGACCAGTCCCTTGCCGTCGATCTTCAGCCAAGCGTTGGGCACCCAGCCGCCAGGGGAGTCCCCCCAGGCCTCGCGCGCATTGCGGCTTTTCTCGCCGCCCACGCCCAGGTAAACCCCCACCACCAGCGCCGCGCCGCCCGCCGCGGCCAACAAGAAGCGGCGGCGGGATTTGTTTACGCCTTTACCCCCCATATCAAACCTCCCCGCTGGCTTTGAGCACCGCCCGGATGATGGCTGGATAGGATCCGCAACGGCAAAGCACCGGATCCAGGGCCTCCTTGACCTGCTCCTCGCTGGGCTTGGCGTTCTTGGCCAACAGCCCGGCGGCGGTCATGATCTGGCCCGGCTGGCAATAGCCGCACTGACTGACCTGCTCGCTGAGCCAGGCGCCTTTCAGCGCCTTGCCCACCGGGCCGCTCAAGCCTTCGATGGTGGTTATCTGCTGGCCGGCTACATCGGCCACCGGCACCACGCAGGATAAAATGGGCTCGCCATCCGCCAGCACGGTGCAGGCGCCGCATTCGGCCTTGCCGCAACTGAACTTGGTGCCCATAAGACCCAATTCATCGCGGAGCACCCATAAAAGCGGGGTCTCCGGGTCCACCGCCAAGTGGCGCTCCACCCCGTTAACTGTCAAGGCGACCATAAGAAATCCTCCCCTGGCGATATTAAAAACCACGCACAGCGCAGGGCTGCTTATTTGTCATGCTTTTTGGCTAAACTTTCGCAGTTGGAGCAATCAAAAGGCTTGGCTTTCTGCTTATCGTATCCTTGCTTTTCCAATTCGCGCAGCCTGGCCAAACTTTGCTCGCACCAATCCAGGCAGGCCCGCACCACCTTTTGGCCGTAATCCACCGTCAAGAGGTAATAGGGCTGATC
>CAZDRW010000443.1:0-3653 GCA_964507555.1 uncultured Desulfarculaceae bacterium | reverse complement strand
GCCCCAGGTCGTGCGTCCGCCGCATCCAGGCGACGCCTGCCTTGCGCATGCGCCGGCTCAAGGCCTTGGCCCGCTGACTGTCTCCCGCGCGGGTCCTGACATCGAGCCAGATCATTAATTGCCCGGATTCATTAGGCATAATATCCATTGTAGCAGGTAGAATCTATGATGTGGCAGTGTGGATGGGGCATGATCCTGAAAAATCTCATACATAAATACTAGAAAAAACAGCTTGAACCCTTGCGATTGGCCCGTTACATTACCATATTTACTATTAGCGTTACCTATTGCTTTTAGTGCCTTGAGAAAGGAATCAACAATGGTTGAAGTAACCGAGAGCGCCAGCAAGGCTATAAAGGCTTTCATGGCGGAAAAAAATCTGGATAGCGCCCTTCGCGTTTATCTGCAAAGCGGCGGCTGAGGCGGTCCGAGCCTACGCTTGGTTCTGGATGAACCAAAAGATGATGACGAGAGCTTTGAGGTGGAAGGCTTGACCTATCTGATTAGTAAAGATCTATCTACCCAGAGCGGCGGCGTGAAGGTGGACTTTATAGATAACGGGTGGCAGCAGGGATTCTCCCTAACCTCGGAGAAACCTCTTTCCAGTGGTGAAAGCTCCTGCGGCAGCACCTCCTGCAGCTGTTAAGGTTTGAGTCTAAAATAAAAAGGGCGGGTCCCTGGGGCCCGTCCTTTTGCTATGCCTACTGACCCTAGGCGATAAATTCTTGAGCCCGTTTGGCGAGCTTCTGGGCCTCAGGCTGCACTGAGCCGGCCAGCGCTTGGCGCACCGCATTAAGGCAAGCCTGCATCACCTCCGCAAGCGGCTTACTGCGGTCAAGCTGGGCTGCCAGGCAAGCCACATCAGCCCGCAGGTCATTGGCCGCTGCGCCGCTTAAGCCCGCCGCGCCTGTTGCCTTGAGATCATCCACCAAGGACGCCAGCCCGCCGCCGGAGGCGCTGGGTGCCGGGCCGCCGGCTTTGAGCAGATCCTGGCCGCTCTGGGTGAGTCGCACTTTCCCGTCCAGGCTCACTATTTCCAAATTGCCTTGGGCCATGAGGTCGGTGGCGATGGCCTCGGTCTCGTGTCTTTCCAGGCCCATGGCCTCGCCAACCGGCCACATGCTGGCGCTCTGGCCGGCCTGACTTATCATCGCGAGGAATTTTTGGCTCTTTGCCTGGTCCATAGCCTCTCCTCAAATAGATAAATTGTAAGATTTAAACCTGACACGGGCGCTCTGTTCAGTCAAGCGTCCGGCAAGCCAAGAGTACTCCCTCCATAGCCTGGGGGATGACAGCATGGTATCATGGCCCATCATGCCGGCAAGTCTAGAAAAAGGAAGGCAGTAAGTGCCCAGGGTGAGTTGGGCTCTCAAAGAACGTCACCAAAAGCTTTTAAGCCGGGAGACCGGAAACGTAATCAAAGACCCCGGCGGGCGGCTCAAAGTGGCGATCATCTACCCCAACACCTATCAGGTGGGTATGGCCAACCTTGGTTTGGCCGTAATCTATGGCTTGATCAACCGCAGGCCGGATGCCCTCTGCGAGCGCGTCTTTATGCCCGGCCGCGAGGAGCAGGCCATCTACGCCAAAACCGGGGATGCCCTGTCCAGTTTGGAGTCTTCACGGCCGCTGGGGGAATTCGACCTGGTTTTAGCCACGCTTTCGTTTGAAAACGATGCCCCCAACCTGGCCGCCATGCTGCGGCACGCGGGCTTGGGTTATTACGCCGAGAGCCGCCGAGGGCCCTTGGTGGTGGCAGGCGGCATGGCGATCATGCTCAACCCCGAGCCCTACGCCCCGCTTTTGGACGGCATGTTGTTGGGCGAGGCCGAGGTGGTGCTGGAGCCTTTTTTAGAGGCCTTTCTTACCCATGCAGAGCTTAACCGCAGCGAGCTATTGCTACGCCTGGCGCAAACCGTGACAGGTTTCTACGCGCCTGGCTTTTATGCGTCGGCCTATGGCGATGACGGGACCTTATCGTCTTTCACGCCGTTGGCTGTAGTTCCCGAGCGCATCCCCGCGCCTAAATATCAAGGACCCACCGCCGGGTTCGCCCGCAGCGCGGTGCAGGTTTCAGCGCCGGCAAAGGGCAAGGGCAGGGGGCCTGAATTCGGCGACATGACTCTCCTGGAGGTGGGCCGGGGCTGCGGGCACGGCTGCCGCTTTTGCGCGGCCGGGCATGTTAACCGCCCCCCCCGTTTGGGCCGCGGAGAGGACTTCTCCGCCGCGGCCTTGGCCGCCGCCCGGGCCGGGGGCAAGGTAGGCCTGGTCTCGGCTGCGGTGAGCGACTTGCCCGGGGTCGCGGAACTGGCCCAGTCCCTGGTGGCGGCGGGCGGAAGGGTGTCGGTTTCTTCTCTGCGGGCGGACCGCCTGACTCCGCAGCTTGCCGCGGCCCTGGCCGCCAGCGGGTCCCAGAGCGTGGCCCTGGCGCCGGAGGCCGGCAGCGAGCGCCTGCGCAAGGTGATAAACAAGCGCCTGAGCGAGGATCAGCTGGTGCAGGCGGTGGAGGCGCTGGTGGACGGCGGCATCCTCAATCTCAAGCTTTATTTCATGGTGGGGTTGCCCAGTGAGACTGACGAGGACGTTGCCGAGCTGATAGATTTGGTCAAGCTCCTCAGGCAGCAGGTGGTGAGCTTTGCCAAGGCCAAGGGCCGCTTGGGCCAGGTGACGGTGAGCTTGAACGCCTTCGTGCCCAAACCTTGGACTCCCTTTCAATGGGAGCCCATGGCACCCTTGAAGCTCATCAAGGAACGCATGGCCCAGGTCATTACCCGGCTCAGCCGCCTGGCCAACTTGAAGGTGACCACTGACGTGCCCAAGTACGCCCGCCTGCAGGCGGCCATATCCCGGGGCGACCGCCGTTTGGCGCCTTTGATCACCACCCTGGCCCGGGATCCTCAGCCCCAGCGGGCCGAGGCGGCCTTGGGCCTGGATTTGGATTTCTACGCCGTCCGCCGCAGGCGCCGGGACGAGCTTTTGCCCTGGGCCTTTGTTGACCACGGCATCAGTAGCGAATATCTTTGGACTGAGGCCCAGCGGGCGCTTAAGGAAAAGGAATCGCCGCCCTGCGATATAGCCAAGTGCAAACGCTGCGGCGTGTGCGCATGATTTGACGCCTCCCCTCAAACCAATGAAAGATGGCATGAGCCAAGACACCCTTGACATAGTGCGCGATCCCGGCAAGTTGTTGGATCTGGCCAAAACCGATCCCGCCCAGGCCGAGGCGCGCTGGAACGGCCTGGAGCGGCCCACGCGCTTACGCGCCATTTTGGCAGCTCCCGCGCCCCAGCGTTTGCGCCTTTTGACCATGGCCAGGGACGCCCGGGCCTTGGTGCGCGATCTGGCGTTGGATGAATTCGCGGCCACGGTACTGGAACTGGGGCCCGAGGACGCCGGCATGCTCCTGGCCCGCTGCTCCGACAAGCAGCTTTTCTACCTTTTGGATCTCACCGGCTGGGTCAAGGAGAAGTTTGCCCCCGAGCGCTACGCCGTGTGGCTGCCGCTTGTTTTGGAGGGCGGCTCCGAGCGCCTGCACCGCTGGCTGAACGGCGTGGATCTGGAGGTGCTCACGCTTTTAGCCGCCCACTGGTTCAGGGTGGTCAAGTACGTGGCCAGCCAGGATCAGCAGGAGCCGCCTGATGATCTGCCCGAGT
>CAZDRW010000442.1:0-3658 GCA_964507555.1 uncultured Desulfarculaceae bacterium | reverse complement strand
GCTGGACGGTGGTTTGTCCTAGGCGCTGGTCGGGGTGCGGCGGCAATTATTCATCTTTCCCTATAGCCCCTTAGGCGGGCTGTTTCGCGTGGCTGCTATTGTACAAACCAGGCACGATTTTACAAGGGCGCTCCGTAGGTTGGCTGGCATGAACCGGGCGGTATGTTATATTAATCTGCCTTGAGAGGGAGATCAAAAAAGCATGAACCCACGCGTCACCGTAAGCATGATTTCCATGAACGAAGAAATGGCCGTGGCCAAGGTGGTGGAGGAAATCCGCCGCCATGCGCCCCAGGCCGAAATTCTCCTGGTGGACTCCAGCAAGGACCGCACCCCGGAGATCGCCGGGGCCATGGGCGTGAATGTGATACGGCAATTCCCCCCCCAAGGCTACGGCCCGGCCATGGAGCGCGCCCTCAGGGAGGCAAACGGCGAGGTAGTGGTGACCATGGATTGCGACGACACCTATCCGGCCGGCCGCATCATGGAGATGGCGGACTATGTGCTGAACCAGGGCTATGATTTGGTGGACGCCTCCCGCTTGGCAAAGAAACCCGCCGCCATGCCCTGGATCAACTACCTGGCCAACTGGGGCTTCGCCTGGCTGGCCAGCATTCTTTTCCTGCGCCGCATCACGGACCTGCACTCGGGCATGCGGGCCTACCGCAAAAAGATGATCGATGAAACAGCCTTCGACGCCAAGGGCTCGGCCCTGCCGGTGGAGCTTTTGTTAAAGCCGTTGGCCCAGGGCCGCCGCTTGAAGACCATATTCATCGACTATGATGAGCGGGTGGGCGAGTCCACCCTGGATCCTTTGATGAGCGCCTGGATGACCTTGAAGCGCATCCTGCGCTGCCGCTTCAAGGCAGGGGCTAAGCAGGCGTAAAAATTGACATTGCGGCCCACTATTGCTAGTAATGGGCCAGGTGTTCGGGGCAGGTGCCTCTGCCTTTGGTTTGTAGTTTCCCTCTCCCTCAAAAAGGAGCCTGCTGGAGCTTGTTACCCGCGGCTGTAAGAAGCGCATTACGCGGCACCGGCCTGCATAAGGCAGCTCGCTTGTGGTGCAAGGGACCGGTAGTGCTTTTCTACCACGGAGTGGTGGAGCGCAAAGACCAGCCTCGCATGCAGTATCTGCACATGCCGCTTGAGCGCTTTGAGCGCGAGGCCACCTACCTGGCCCGCGAGTGGGAAGTGATTTCGCTGGATGACTTGGCTCAAGGCTTGGCCGAGGGCAAAGGCCTGAACCGCCGCCAAGTTGTGCTCACCTTTGACGACGGCTTTCGCAACAACGCCACCCTGGCCGCCCCGGTCTTGGAGGCCTTAAACCTGCCCTACGCCGTATTCATCTCCACCCGCATGGTGGAGGAGAATCTCAGGGCTCCATCCTATTACATGCGGGCGATACTGTTTTTAAGCAGGCTAAAAAAAATCAAGGTTCCTTCTCTGGATATAGAGCTCAGCCTGGAGGGCGACGCCGCGGTGGAGGCCGCCCGCCAAACCTTGCGCAAGGCCCTAGAGCGCCTGCCCCAAGTCAAGGTGAGCGGCATCATTCAGGACCTCAAATATGCGCTGCCTGCCGAGCGTTGGGCAGAGATTGACGGCAGCCTGTCTTCCGAGGCCATGATGACCTGGCCCGAGGTCGAGACGCTGGCCGCAGGCAAGGCCACCATCGCCGCCCATTGCCATGACCACGCCATCTTGCACGCGGCCCAATCCGCCGAAGAAGTGGACTATCAGCTTGGCGAGAGCAAAAAAAGAATCGAGGCGCGCCTGGGACCCTGCCGTTACTTCGCCTATCCCCGCGGGGTTGCCAGCGGCGTGAGCCCCCTCGCCCTGCAAAAGGTTGAGGAGCACGGATTCGAGCTTTCCTTCACCACCCTGGCTGGCGAAGTGCATCAGGTGCCCAGCCCCCACCTGCTCCCCCGTTTCATCAGCCCGGACCTGGACAGCCCCAGCCTGGAATCGCTTTCCTATCTCCTCAGCAGCCGCTTTCGTATACAGGAGGAATACCTCGCCCAGTGCCGGCGCATAATGGAGGCGCTGCCGTGAGCAAGCTTATCCAGGTGCAGCCCGAGCACTACGATGAGTTGGCCCGCTTCATGGGCGACTTTCCCGGCGACAAGCGGGGCCGAGAATTCTGGCGGGAACGCTTGGCTTTCTGGTGGGAGCGCAATCCAGCCATGGATCCTGAGCAGCCGCGGGGGTGGTGCTTGGCGGATAATGGAACCATCAAGGGCTTTGTGGGCAACATCCCCACCCGCATGCTGATCGCCGGCCAGCCGACCATTGTGATGAATGCCACCGGCTGGAAAGTGGATGCGGACCAGCGCTCGCAAAGCATGCTGATCTGGCTGGCGCTCATGGGCGCGGCCAGAAAGCGGCTTTTGTTCTGCACCACGCCCAACGACGTGGCCTTGCAAATCCTTTTGGGGCTTAAATTCCAGCCCAGCGGCATGCCCTTTGAGCGCAGCAACTTGAGGATCACTTATAACGCGCCCTTGGAACTGCGCCTGGGGAAAAACATATTAAGCAAAGCCGCCGCAAGCGCGCTCAACCTGGCCGGACGCGCCCGCCTGGCCGGCCAAAAAGCGGATTCGGCATTTGATGTCCGGCACCTGACGCAAGCCGGCCCGGAGATCGACCGCCTGTGGGCCCGCACCGCCGGGCTCTTTCGCAACACCAATCTGCGCGATTCCGCAGCCCTGAACTGGTATTGCTTTGGCCACTCCAAGCTGCAAAAGCTCTTGTTGGGCTGTTTCAAGAACCAGGAGCTTGTGGGCTTGGCCATCTTCCGCCAGGTCGGCGGCCCAGGCGACCGCGGCCTGGAGTGCTTGGACCTCTGGCTGGACCCCGCGGTAAAGGGCATCGTGAAGGCGCTGGCGCTGGCCGCGCTGAAGCACGCGCAAGCGGACAACCTCGACGTGGTGATCTTCCCCCATTTCAAGCCGTCCCTTGGCGCCGAGATAGCCGCGCTGGGCCTGGGCCAAGTGCGCACGGTGGACCACCGCCACTATTTCTGGGCGGGCAAGGAAATGGCTCAGGAGATTAAGGGGCCCGGCACCTATCTGGTGGGGCTGCAGGGCGACGTGGGTATTTGACGTGGGCCTCATCATCTGACAAGGTAGGCGTTAATGGCCCGGACTTTTGGCGACATAGATTGGCAGCGCATCCACGGTCTGGCGACCTATGTGGAAACCGGCGACTGCTGGCGCCAGTGCGGCTCCTATTGCTGCAAGACCAACCATGCCGAGTTCAGCTTCCGTTTCATCCGGCCGGGTCAAGTGCTCTTGCCCCTGTGCCCTGCCGAATACCAACACCTGAAGGGCCAAGGCCTCTTACCCGACAACTCGCCGCAGGCGGTGAGCCGCCTGGCGATTGACTTGGAGCCGGGGCGCAGCGCGGCGGTTTATATGGTGCGTTGCGACCGGGGAGGTCTTTGCGACCATCCCGACTTCCGGCCGCTTATCTGCAAAATCTATCCTTACTATCCCCTGCCCACGCCGGAAGGGGATATCGAGGAGCTGGTGCTGGGTTCGGTTTTCGATGTGGCGCGCTGGATCAAGGACCGCCATTTGGCCTGCCCGGCCTTGCGCCAGGAGGATGCGGCGGTGCGGGATAAGGCCAAGGAAAACTACCGGCGCATTTTCCAGCATCCCCA
>CAZDRW010000441.1:0-3663 GCA_964507555.1 uncultured Desulfarculaceae bacterium | reverse complement strand
TGTTCATGGGCACCCCCATGAGCGGCACCACCACGTAGTCATAGGCCATGGCGCGCATGGCCATGCCCCACTTGCTGCGCTTGATGAACTGGTGCAGGGCGATCATGAGCGCGATGGAGACCACCACGATCATGATCTTCTTGTTGGTGACGAACACCCCACCCATCTCATAGGTGACCGACTGGATCAGAGTGGGGAAGCGCACCCGGCTGGCGCCCATGATGGCCAGGTTGCCGGTCTCCAGGATGATGCCGATCATGAGGCCGGTGATGGCGGCCGAGGCCCGCGGCGCGTCGCGCAAGGGGCGGTAGCCCACCCTTTCTACGATCACGCCCACCAGGGCGGTGAGGAACATGCTTACTATTATGGTGAGCACCAATATCAGCCAGCCCGGCAAGGCCAGGCCGCCCCAGGCCACCAGGGCCAGGAGCATGGAGGCGATGCCGAAACCGATGTAGGCGCCCACCATGAAGATGTCGCCGTGGGCGAAGTTGAACAGCATCAGGATGCCGTACACCATGGAATAGCCCAGGGCGATCAGCGCGTAGAAGCTGCCCCATTGCAGGGCGTTGACCAAATTCTGCAAAAAATATGTCATATTAGTCCGGGCGTTTCATGAAGGCCGGCTGCGCCAGCCAGCGTGCCGCTGGAGTCGAAGCGGGTCGAGAGGTATCTAGACTCCACCAGCCTCGACTGCTCCCGGTGAAACTTTTTTGATAGCCAAATCTTGGGCTCCCAAACGCTTCGGCAAAAGCTTGCAGCGCTCGTCAACATCAAACACTCCCACTGGCACAGCCAGCCGCCGATAGACAAGGCGTCCGGCAAGCGAGGAACGTAGACGTAGTTTGATCTACGTCGAGGACCGAGCGCAGGCGGCAACGCAGTATATCGGCGGCTGGCGCAGCCGGACTCAACTAAGGGCAGACCGATTTAAAGAACTCGTACTCGCCCTTGTCGCTTATGCGCACGATCACCGCGCACTTGATGGGATCGCCTTCCTCGGTAAAGGTCATCTCGCCGGTGATGCCCGCGAACTTCTTGATCTTGGCTAAATTGTCGCGCACGCACTGCCGGTCCTTCTTTATATCGCCGGTGAGCTTACCGCATTTTTGGATAGCCTGCTGCACCAGGCCCAGGGCGTCCCAGGTCAGCGCCGCCACGTCGTCGGGCACATAGCCGTATTTCTTGCTGTAGCGGTCGATGAACTCCTTGGTCTTGCCCTTGGCTCCGGCCGCCGCGTAGTGGGTGCTATAGAACAAGCCGTTGCAGGCCGGGCCGCAGAGCTTGGTGGTCTCGGCCGAGCCCCAGGAATCGCTACCCACGATGGGCCCCTTGAAGCCAAGCTCGCGGGCCTGATTCACGATCAGCGCCACTTCATTATAGTATTGCGGCGTGAACAGCACCTGGGCCCCGCTCTGGCGGATCTTGGTCAGCTGCGAACTGAAGTCGGCGTCCTTGGTGGTGAAGCTCTCGAAGGCCACCACCGAGCCGGGGCCGTGGATCTTTTCCCAGGCCTGCTTGAAATACTCGGCCAGGCCCTTGGGATAGTCCGAGGCCACGTCGTAGAGCACTGCGGCCTTTTTGAAGCCGAACTCCTTGGTTATGAAGTTGGCCAGCACCGGGCCCTGGAAAGGATCCAGGAAACAGCCCCGAAAAACAAAGGGGCGGTCTTTGGTGCTGTCGGGGTTGGTGGACCAGGGAGTGATCATGGGGGTCTTATAGTTGTTGGCCACTTCGCCGGCGGGCACGGCCTGCTTGGAGGCCTGGGGCCCCACGATGACCAACACCTCGTCCTCGGTAATCATCTTGGTGTTGGCCTTGACCGCGCTTTCAGCCTTGGACTCGTTGTCCTCGATCACCAGCGCCACGGGATATTTCTTGCCGCCGACCATGAGGCCGCCGGCTTTTTCAATGTCCTCCAGCCAAAGCTGGGCCGCGAACTTGGTGCCCTCGCCCACCTTGGGGATGTCGCCGGTCATGGGCGCGTTGATGCCCACCTTGATCTTGCCGGCCGCCATGGCGCCGCCCGCGGGCACGGCCAAGAGAATCGCCAAAACAGCTATAAGCACCTTTTTCATGAATCGTTCCTCCCCGGCCCCAAGGGCCCACCCTCCTGGATCATATAGAATGTGTGACTCGGACCATTTACGTGGCAGAATCAACTTGAAGTCATTATGTCCCGAGATGCGCTCTCGCGCATAGCCGCCAACAAACGGCCAGGTTCACTGTCTCGCTGGCAGCGGCGAACCGCTCAGACACTTCTCGCTTAAATCTTCAAGCGAGTCAAGGCCTAGTATGGCGGCAGAGTATATACCGGCAAGCTGGCCGCGATTTATTCAGACATAACACCGCTATTCTCTTGGCTGAACGCGTCCTGCTTGCACGGCCCCCCTGGTCTGATATGCTTGCCAATCTTCCGTTACCCCTGCGAGTTTATAATGCTGCGACGTTGGTCTCAAGAAAATGGTTACCGCGAGGTTCTGCGTATCGGCTTGCCCCTGGTGGTGAGCTTCGGTTCCACCTCGCTCATCCACTTCACCGACCGGGTGTTTCTGGCCAACTATTCCCTGGAGGCCATCGCCGCCGCCCTGCCCGCAGGCATCTTGTCTTTTCTGTTCACCTGCTTTTTCTTGGGCGTGGCGGGCTATGTCAACGTGTTCATTGCCCAGTACACGGGTGCGGGCGCCATGCAGCGGGTGGGCGCTTCCCTGTGGCAGGGCATCTATTTTTCCTTAGGCGCGGCCATTTTACTGGCGCTCTTTTATTTCATAGCAGAGCCCTTGTTCCGCTTTTCCGGCCACCCGCCGGAGGTGCGCGCCCAGGAAATAATCTATTTCAAGATACTGACCTTGGGCTCAGGCTTGATCGTGATAAGCACAGTCCTTTCCTGCTTTTTCTCCGGTCGCGGGCTGACCCGGCCGGTGATGATCATCAACCTAATCAGCGCGGGCGTGAACATCCCCCTGGACTACGTGCTGGTTTTCGGGGTTGGCCCCTTCCCTGAAATGGGCATCGCCGGCGCGGCCATCGCCACGGTTAGCTCACAGGCGCTGATGGCCCTGCTTTTCGTTTGGCTGGTTTTCGGTCCCAAAAGCCATCGCGAGTTCGGGGTGCTGAGCGCCCGCCGTTTCGACCTCGCTCTTTTCAAGCGGCTCATGAGCTTCGGCCTGCCGGGCGGGGTTCAGTTCTTCGTGGATATCTTCACCTTCACCTTCTTTGTCTTCATGGTGGGGCGTTTGGGCGCCGTGGAACTGGCCGCCACCAACATAGTATTCGCCATTAACACCATGGGCTTTCTGCCCATGATCGGGATGTCGGTCACAGTCAGCACCCTGGTGGGCCAGGCATTGGGGGCCAACCGGCCGGCAATGGCGAAGTTCGCCGTGGGCAGCACCCTGAGGCTCACCGTGATTTATATGAGCTTGATGGTGCTGGTCTTCGTGTTCGCGCCCGAACCGCTGCTGAGGTTGTTCATCGATGCCAAGACCCAACCGGTCAACCACCTGGCCATCATGCAAACCGGCATAGTGCTGCTCATCTTCGTGGCGGTCTATACCATGTTCGACGCCATAGACATCGTGCTTTCGGGCGCGCTCAGGGGCGCGGGCGACATCCGCTTTGTAACCGCCACCATGTCCATAGCCTCGTTCTTGGTCATGTTGG
>CAZDRW010000440.1:0-3664 GCA_964507555.1 uncultured Desulfarculaceae bacterium | reverse complement strand
GGAATACCCCTAGAATTTCAGTTCGGCACCAATTGGGAACGCTTTGCCGTGGGCACCAACGGCTTTTTCGGAACCATCTTGGGTTTCGAAGCCTCCATGGCCTTCATGCTGGAGGCCGGCTTTCTCTACATCATGCTGTTCGGCTGGAAACGAATCTCCCCCAAGGTACACCTCTTTTCCTCCTGCATGGTGGCCCTGGGCGCTTCGCTGTCGGCCTTCTGGATCATGGTGGCCAATTCCTGGATGCAGACCCCAGCCGGCGGCCATTTCCAGGACGGCAAGTTCATAACCACCAGCTATTGGCAGGCCATATTCAATCCGGACCTGCCCTGGGGCTTCAGCCACATGTGGGTGGCCTGCCTGGAAACCACGGTTTTCGTGGTCGGCGGCCTCAGCGCCTATTACATACTGAAGGGGCGTCACAAGGAATTCTTCTTTAGGAGCTTCCGCCTGGCCCTGGCCACGGCGGTGCTCATAGCGCCCTTCCAGGTGTGGCTAGGAGACGGCTCAGGCCGGGCTGTGGCCGAATTCCAGCCCACCAAGCTGGGAGCCATTGAGTCCACCTGGGAAACCAACCCTCCCGGCCAAGGAGCGCCCTGGCACGCCCTGGCCTGGCCCCAGACCGAACTGCAGCGCAACGCCTGGTCCATTGACATCCCCTACGGGCTCAGCCTGCTCATAACCCGCAGTTTAACAGGTCAGGTCAAAGGCCTGCGCGAGTTTCCCAGGGAAGACCAGCCGCCAGTGATTATCCCCTACTTCGCCTTCCGGCTCATGCTGGCCGCCGGTTTCGGCATGCTGTTTTTGATGTTGTGGACCTTGTGGACCTGGCGCAAGGGCCGCCTGACCCTGGAAAGCATCGGCCGCCAGAAATGGCTGCTGCGGGCCTGGATCGCCGCCATTCCCGCGGCCTATGTGGCGGTGGAGACCGGCTGGATCATCCGCGAGGTGGGACGCCAGCCCTGGGTCATCTTCGGGCATATGCGCACACCCGAGGCCTCCAGCTTGCTCCCGGCTAGCGCGGTGGCCTCTACCCTGGCCATGTACGCCCTCATCTACGCAGCCCTGTTCTCGGTGTTCCTTTTATTTGCCTGGCGCATTGTGCGCAATGGGCCCGATCTGGCTGAAATCCCGCCTTACTATCAGAAAACCGGGACTGCCAAGCAAGAGCCGCGCCCGGAACCGGCGCGCCGGTCGGAGGTGGGATCATGAGCGCCCTGCATTCGGACCTGGCCCTGGTGTGGTACCTGCTTTTGGCCTTCATACTGCTCTTGGTGCTGCTCCTGGACGGATTCAGCCTGGGGGTGGGCATACTCTCGCTCTTTGTGGGCCCGGAGGATGAACGCGGGTTGATGATCGCAAGCGTGGCCAGAATTTGGCACGCCAACCAGACCTGGCTGGTGGTGCTGGGCGCCCTCTTGTTCGGGGCCTTCCCTCTGGTCTACGGCCTGGTGCTTTCCGCCCTGTATATCCCGGTGGCCCTGATGCTCTTGGGCTTCATCTTCCGCGGCGTGTCCCTGGAGTATTACAGCCACACCGACAACAAGGGCGTGTGGGGGCTCTTTTTCGGGCTGGGCAGTCTCTTGGCGGCCTCTGCGCAAGGCTTCGCCCTGGGGGCGCTGCTGCACGGACTGCCTATTCCGGGAGGGAGTTTCGCGGGCGGTACCTGGTCCTGGCTCAGCCCCTTCAGCCTGCTGGCCGCCCTAACCGTGCTGGGAGCCTATGTCCTTTCCGGCGCGGCTTGGCTGATCATGAAGATTCAGGACGCCCTGCAGGAAAAGGCCCTGCGCGCCGCCCGGGCCGCCGCCTTCTTCCTGCTCTTGGCAGTGCCGGGGCTGGTGGCTTGGTCTCTGGGATTGCACCCCGCGCTTCACCGCAACTGGTTCCTCTGGCCCGGACTGGTTTATTCGTCTCTGCCCCTGGGCCTCGCCGCGCTCTGCTTCGCCGGCCTGGTGGTCTGCCTTGCCCAGCGCCGCGAAGGAACATCCTTTGTCTTGGCTCTGCTGCTCTTGCTGCTCTGTGTAACTGGCCTGGCCGGCAGCCTGTTTCCCTTGGTGGTCCCGCCGGGCCTCACCGTGTTTCAAGCCGCGGCAGCGGAAATAAATCTTGAGTTCATGTTGTGGGGCTTCGCCTGGGTGCTGCCTTTGATGCTGGCCTACAACGCCTATCAATACTGGGTGTTCCGGGGAAAAGTCGAAGAATACTACTAGCCGCGACTCTCGGCCGCAGGCATTAAGCAACTAAGAGTTTCAGCTAAGCGAGCCCAGGGCCGCCGTTGCCAGGCTGTGCAGCCAATTTGGGAAAAGGCCCAGCTCCAATAAGGCGGCTGCGATGACTCCCAAGGCCAGGCCACCGGCAGGCGAGGGCCGGGCGGGAATCGCGGTCAGGGGCGAATCCTCCCCCGGGGCCTCCATGTATAAGGTTGCCGCCAGCTTGAAGTAATAGTAGAAGGCCGCTGCCGCCGATACCGCGCCCAGCACCGCCAGCACGGCGTGCCCGGAGGAGATCGCGGCGGTAAACAGCATGATCTTGCCCACAAAGCCGCCGGTGGGCGGCAGCCCGGCCAAGGAGAGCAGGAACAGGACCATCAACCCGGCGCGCCAGGGGAAGGCCCTGGCCAGGCCGCGCATGTCGCGCAGGCGGTCCAGGTCTGTCCGCAGGGGTGAAAGCACGCCTAGCAGCCCGAACACTCCCAGGTCCATCAGGGCATATACCGCCAGGAAAAACAGGGCCGCGCCCAGTCCGCCGTGGCGCGCGCCCACCAGGGCCATCACCAGATAGCCCATCTGGGCCGCGCTGGAAAAGGCCAATAGCCGCTTTGCCCGATCTTCGCGCAGGGCGCTCACGTTGGCCACCACCATGGTCAGGGCGGCCAGCATCCAGAGGGCCGGCATCCAATGAGACCAGAGGTCTGCGGGCAGCACGGCGCAGAGCCGGATCAATAGCGCCGCGGCCGCGGTTTTGGAGCCGGCGGCCAGAAAGCCGCTGATAGGCGCGGGCGCTCCCTGGAAAACGTCCGGAGTCCACACATGCAACGGGGCCAGGGATATCTTAAAGGCCAATCCTACGAGCACCAGGCCCAGCCCCAACAAGGCCAGCCCGCCATGGCCGCTATGCATGGCCTTGGCCAGACCCGGGCCGATTGCCAGCTCGCCTCCCGCGGCGTATAGCATGGCGATGCCGAAGACCACCACCGCTCCGGCCGTTGCGCCCAGGCAGAAATACTTGAGCCCCGCCTCCAAGGAAGAATCGGCCTCGCGGCGCACTGAGATCAGAACATACAAGCACACCGAAAGCATCTGCAGACCCAGGAAGAAGACCAGCCAGTTCACCGCCGCCGCGGCCAGCATCATGCCCAGGGCCGCCAGCAACACCAGGCCGTAGAGAACTTCTCCGCCCAGGTCGCGGGCGGATGCATAAGTCCGTAGTAGGAGCAAGGTCAGGACGGTGAGCAGAGCGATGAGGCAGACAAACAGACGCCCGTATAGCCCGGCGTCCAGAAGCCCCAGGTATTCGCCGCGCGCGGGGCCGTTCAGGGCGGCCAGGCCTGAAGCAACAGCCGCGGCCAAGGCCAGCCACCACAAGAACCCGGCGGGCCGGTCGCGCCAGAAGCCGCCCAGGCAAAAGACAAGCCCCCCGGCCAGGGCCAGGATCGCGTAGGGCG
>CAZDRW010000439.1:0-3669 GCA_964507555.1 uncultured Desulfarculaceae bacterium | reverse complement strand
CGCTGAGCCCGAAGAAGAGGAAGCCGAGGTCTCTGAGCTCCCCACCACGGAAGACCCGGACCATCTTACTGGCGGCGTGGAGACCGAGGTTGCCCCGCTTCTTGGCCCAATACATGACCTGACGCAGCATCGCCTTCTTGTTCTCGCCCTTGTAGTCGCTGCCCAGAATCAGGGTGAAACCGGCCTCGGGGAAGACCAGGGTCTTTTTCTCCGGCCACTCGGCCACGGTAACGGTATTAAAGTCCGGCTCCCCACCCTCGGAGGGGAACAGGGTGTTGCCCCACATCAGCGGCAGCCGGGGGTAATCAGCAGTAACGTAGACCCGGCAGTTATGCTTGAAGCCCGGATTGCGGCACATCACCCGGTCAAGCTGGATAACCTCTTGGACATGGTGGGAGAGCTGGTTATCGCCGGTTCCATGGTAAGAGCCAATCCCAAGGTGCAGGCCATCAGCGACCGCAAGCTCATGGCCGATCTGGGGCAACTCAGCCGCATCACCACTGAATTGCAAAAGACCACCATGAGCATGCGCATGGTGCCCATCAAGCAGACCTTCCAAAAAATGGTGCGGGTGGTGCGCGACACCGCCAAAAAGCGGGGCCGCAAGGTCTCCCTGGAACTGGAAGGCGAAGGCACCGAGATTGACCGCAACATGGTGGAGAAGTTCTACGATCCCTTGATGCATATGGTGCGCAACTCGGTTGACCACGGCATTGAAGATGCCGAGGAACGCAAAGCCGCCGGCAAGCCGGAAGACGGGACCGTGGTGCTGGCCGCCTATCACAAGGGCGGCAACGTTTGCATTGAGATCCGCGACGACGGCAAGGGGATGGACCGTGAGCAGATAATCGGTAAAGCCCTGGAAAACGATCTCATCAGCGAAGCTGATCTGGAAACCATGGGCGAGGAGGAGGCCTACCACCTCATCTTCAAGGCTGGCTTCTCCACCGCCGAGGTGGTGACCGAGATTTCCGGCCGCGGCGTTGGCATGGATGTAGTGCAACGCGCCATTGGCGAGCTCCGGGGCAAAGTGGAAATATCCACTGAGTTGGGCAAGGGCACCACCTTCACCATCGCCCTGCCGCTGACCTTGGCCATCATTGATGGCATGGTGGTGGAGGTGGGCGACGAACGTTTCATTCTGCCCACCATCAGCGTGGCCGAATCCTTGCGCCCCAGCAAAAAGGAATACAGCACCGTACAAGGCCGCGGCGAGATGATCATGATCCGCGGCAATCTGCTGCCGGTAGTCCGCCTGCATGACATCGTGGGGGTGGAGCCTTCTGAACGCAATCCATGGGACGCCTTGGTAGTGGTTGTGGAGCACCATGGACAGATGCGTTGCCTTCTGGTGGACCGGCTCATCGGCCGGCAGGAAGTGGTCATCAAATCGCTGGGCCAAGGACTCAAAGGCGTTAAGGTGGTGGCCGGCGGCGCCATCATGGGTGACGGCCGGGTTGGTCTGATCCTGGATGTGGAAGGCGTGTTCAAAGCGCATGAAGGTCGGAGAGGATAGATGGACCAAAATAACTTTGCCCAATCCGCAGGCCGGGAGAGCGTGCCCCAAAGCAAGCCTGGAAGCGATCTCAGCCATCTGGCCGGCAAGTACCTGACCTTCTTTCTGGCCGGCGAGCAGTATGGCTTGGAGATCACCAAGGTCCGTGAGATTCTGGGCGTTTTGGACATAACCCCGGTCCCCCAGACCGCGGATTTCCTCCTGGGCGTCATCAACCTCAGGGGGAAAGTCATACCCGTCATTGATCTACGCCTGCGCTTTGGCCAAGAGTACCGTGAGCCCGACGAGCGGACCTGCATCATTGTCGTCGAGGTGACAGAGCGCGACGGTCAGCTTATACTTATGAGTGTGGTGGTTGACCAGGTTAACGAGGTGCTCAATGTGGGCGCCGGCGATGTCGACGCCTCCCCATCCTTCAGCACCGAATTGGATACCTCCTTCATCATGGGCATGGCCAAAACCCAAGGCGGCGTGAGGATTCTCTTGGACGTCGACCGTATAGTGCAGGAAAGTGAGCTGGTGGTGGGCTAACGGCCCCATGCCCGGTTTTTCTGCCGTTGCGACCTGCCCGGAATGCCTTTTAAAAACCATTTCGGACGGCAATGAATAATATGCAAACCGACCGGCGAGCCACATCACCAGCCAAGACACGCGGCGCCCCCGCCGAAGCCAATCCCAATAACCCCGCCTTCGGCATTCAGATCAGCGACGCCCAATACACCAAACTGGCTCAACTGGTTTACCGCCTTTGCGGCATCAATCTTGGCACCAGCAAGAAAGAGCTTTTAAAGGCCCGCTTGGCCAAACGGCTTCGCGCAACGGGCTGCCCAGACGTCAGGGATTACATCCGCCAACTGGAAGAAGACCGCAGCGGAACCGAGTTGGTGAGCTTCCTGGACGTCATCACCACCAATAAAACAGACTTCTTCCGCGAGCCCCAGCACTTCGATTTTCTGGCCAAGGAGATCCTGCCCAGGCTGGACAAGATCGTTGGCTCCAGTGATTCCTTTCGCGTCTGGTGCGCGGCCTCGTCCACGGGAGAGGAACCCTATACCATCGCCATTGTGCTCCAAGAAAACAAGCAGCTCTGGCAGCGGCGGGGCGCGAAAATTTTGGCCTCGGATCTATCCACCCAAGTCCTGGAGCATGGCCGCCGAGCCGTATACACCATGGAGCGCGTCGCGGTTATGCCCCGGCCCATCCTGACCAAGTATTTTCAAAAGGGCCGCAACCGCTGGCAGGGTCATGTAAGGGCCCGGCCCAATCTGCGCGACATGGTGGAGTTCCAGCGGGTCAATTTAATGGACCCCTTCAAGTTCCAGCACCGTTTCCACACAATTTTTTGCCGGAACGTGATGATTTATTTCGACAAGCCCACGCAGGAACGCTTAGTGCAAAAATTTTTCGATTGCCTGGTGCCTGGCGGCTATCTTTTTGTAGGGCACTCGGAAAGCCTGACCGGTATTCAGCACCGCTTGGCCTTTGTTAAGCCGGCTGTCTACCGCAGGGAGAATTGATAGTGGCGGGAAAGAAAATCATCGGGGTGGGCGACCTGGCAGTGTCCAAGGAAAAGGGCGCTGAGTTGGTCACCTACTCCTTGGGATCTTGCATCGGGGTCTTGATTCACGACACCGCGGCCTGCGTGGGCGGCATGCTTCATTTGATGCTGCCCGACTCCAATTTGAACCAAGAAAGGGCTCACAACCAGCCGGCGGTTTTCGCCGATACCGGCCGTGAATACAATCGCGTCCACACCGTTCAGTTGTAGAACGTAGCTTCCCATCCAGTGCCGTGCACTGGCGATATAAGTGTCCAGCGCGAGCTTTGCCCTGGAATCGCCTTTTTGTGCGGCTTCACCGATATCGCGGATATCATTGGAAATTCCGCTCAAACCTTTCAGTCCGCCCTCCTTCGTAAGCTGGTACTGCGCTTCTTCAATCGTAATACCCAATGTTTTTACCGCGTAGGGCAGCGCCTCGGCATCCAGATCGCCGACCCGATTGTTCTGCGGCAGGCCGGATTGTGGGCTCATGCCCATGCTGGCGCCAATGGAGACGCCATTCAAAATTCCGGTGATGCTTGAACTACCGCCCAGATGACAGGAAATCACGCGCAAGGGCGCACCGGAAATTTTCGCCGCGGGGCCTTGAACA
>CAZDRW010000438.1:0-3678 GCA_964507555.1 uncultured Desulfarculaceae bacterium | reverse complement strand
GCGATAATCACACCGGCTCTTATAACCGGCGCTTTCGTTGAGAGAGTAAAATTCGGCACTTTTCTGATCTTCTCCCTGTTGTGGGCCACCATCATCTACGATCCCCTTTGTCATTGGGTCTGGGGCGGCGGCTGGATCGGGGAAATGGGGGCTTTGGATTTTGCCGGCGGTACCGTGGTTCACATCGCTGCGGGGTTCAGCGCCTTGGCCTTTGCCTTGGCCATAGGCCCCCGCCGGGGCTTTCCCAAGGCTCCCATGGAGCCGCATAACATTCCCTATACCGTTTTGGGCGCAGGGCTTCTCTGGGTGGGCTGGTTCGGCTTCAACTCCGGCAGCGCTCTAGGGGCCAACGGCCAGGCCGCCTATGCTTTGGTCAACACCAATACCGCAGCTGCGGCCGCGGCCCTCAGCTGGATGCTTTTAGCCTGGCGCGACAGCCATCCCAGCGTCTTGGGCATAGCCACCGGCGCGGTGGTGGGGCTGGTGGCCATTACCCCGGCCGCCGGGTTTGTCACTCCCATGGGAGCCATCGCCATCGGCGCTCTGGCCGCACCGATCAGCTATTACGCCATCCGGTTCCGCCAAGGACGCAACCTGGACGAATCCCTGGACGTTTGGGCCTGCCACGGCATGGCGGGCACTTGGGGCGCCCTTGCGACCGGATTGTTTGCAGTTAAAGAAGTGGGCGGTACCAACGGGCTCTTTTTCGGCAACCCCTCCCAGTTGGGCATCCAGGCCTTGTCGGTGGTGGTGACCATTGGGTTCGCCTTTATTGTAACTTTCATCCTGGCCAAAATATTGGATGCGACCTTGGGTCTCAGGGTTTCGCAACCGGAAGAGGAAGTTGGCCTGGACTTGAGCGAGCATGGCGAACGCGCCTATTCCTAATAAGCACTGCCGTCACGAGAGCGGCTAAAGCCAACGCCACGAAGGAGGCAAGGCAATGTTGAAAAAGATTGAAGCCATCATAAGGGAAGACAAGCTGAACGATGTCAAGGAAGCCCTGGAAGAAATCGGCATCTTGGGCATGAATATAGTGGAGATCCGGGGCCGGGGCCGCCAGGGCGGCATCACCCTGGCCGGCCGCTCGGGCTCATACCAGGTCGACATGCTGCCCAAGCTTCAGCTCAATATCATTTTGTCCGACTACAATCTGGACGACACTGTGGATGCGATCCTGAAGGCCGGGCGCACCGGTGACGCCGGCGATGGCCTGATCTTCGTGTATCCAGTTGATGAAGTTGTCCGTATCCGCACCGGAGAGCGGGGGCACGATGCGGTTATGTATCCGGGCGACATCGATGAACGCAAGGGTAAAGGTAAAAAGTAAAAGCAAAGCCATGAGCTGGTTCAACGCTGGGGTTACCTGAAGAGTTTGTCAATTATCACAAAAAATCGCCGGCCTTATTGCGTTAAGCATAAGGCCGGCGTTCTTTTATATTTTAAGAAACCGAAGCGGTTTAGACTCCCGGCCGGGCAGCCCTGGCTTGGGCCAACTCGCGTCCGGCAGCGGTGGCCATGGCCGCAGGGTCCGGCAGTTCTGCCAGGCGCTGGGCATCTGATTTGACCTTGGCCTCCTGGCTTTCGGGGTCCTCGCCCCTTAAAAGAGCCTCCACCCTATCAGCTGCCTCCCAATGCAACCCGGCCTGATCCATGACCTCGCGAGCGGCGGCCGGCTCCAACTCACCCAACAGGGAGGCTGATAGCACCACTTTTGGATCCAGTCCTTCCGGGCCCCGCCGCTTTAAAACTTCCTTGGCCTGCTCCAGCACAGTAAGCGCCTGAGTCACCTTGTCCTGATCATTGCCTAAAGCGGACTTAAGGCCAGCAATCAGCTTATCCACCAAGGAAGTATCATCGCCCTCCGAAAGCAGCACTTCCTTGGGATCGTAACCCAGGCATTGCTTGGCGTGCTCGCACCACTGGGCGCAGCCCAAGTTGAGCTTGGGATTCTGAACCCGGACACCGCACCCAGTGCAGCGGCGGCTCACATCATCCTTGAAAAACTCCAATTCATGGCCGCAATGGGAGCAAGCGACTTCGTAAATATCGCCCGGCCTCCAGAAAGCAGTGTCCTGACCAGGGCACATTATCTTTCCCATGTCTCGCCTCCTCTCCCGTCAGGCTGAGCCTAGGCAGTGGCCGCCGCAGGCAATAAGTCCTCGCGCACCAAGCCGTCCCTGCCGATCACCACGCTCTCAACCGGAATGTCCAGGCCGGTTCTTTTGATCGCTTGAGCAGCAATCCATTCCAGACCCTTGCAGCAGGGCACTTCCATGTGCACCACCTTTATGGAACGGGGCCGGGCACCTGCCAAAACCTGGGCCAGCTTGGCGGCATGGGCTTCGGCGTCGTCCAGCTTGGGGCAGGCCATGGCGATAGCGTTGCCACTTAAGAAACGCTGATGCAAATCAGGCAGGGCGCAGGCCGCACAATCGGCCAAAAGCACCAGGTCGGTTCCCTTCAAAAACGGAGCCTGAGGATTTAAAAGCTGTAGCTTTACTGGCCAGTGCCCCAACAGACTTGCCGCCGCCGGCCGGCTCTCCGCAGGCGCCGCTGCCTTTGGCTTTAAGCTCATGGCCGCGCTGCCCGGGCATCCGCAAGCCATGGGAGCAGACGCCTCAGCGTGAGCCGGGGCCTTGCCCTGCTTGGCAAGCAGTTCTTCCACCGCTTTTTCATTAAAGGCTTCAGCCGGCCGCTCGATGATTTGCATGGCGCCCTGCGGGCACTCACCAAGACAAGCGCCCAAGCCGTCGCAATATATTTCTCCCACCAGCCGCGCCTTGCCGTCGATGATCTGCAGCGCACCCTCAGCGCAGGCCAGTATGCATTGTCCGCAACCGTCACAGAGTTCCTCATCTATCTCGATGATCTTTCTGTTCTCAGGCATACTTTTCCTCCTGAAAAAATGTGCCGTTAAGATCGGAAAGGCGGGTCTGGGCGAAGTAGTCGCGAATTTCAGCGCCCACTTGATCCAAGAGGCCTCCCAGAATGCATGAGCCGTTACAGGCAGGTCTGCCCAAAAGGCAGGTCGGCGGATCCAAGGGCCCTTCGGTGGCCTCATACACTTCAAGCAAGGTGATGGACTCAGGCTCACGCCCCAAAGAGAAACCACCTCCCGGACCCCGTTGGCTTCTGACCAGGCCGGCCCGGCCCAAGCGCTGCAATACTTTAGCTAAATGCGCTTCAGAGACTCGCAACGTTTTGGCTATTTCCCAGGTGGCGCGAGTTGTTCCTTGGCTTGTAGCCAAAAGCGCCATGGTATGCAGCGCCAAAGACGCCGCCTCAGATATTTTCAACATGTTCGCCATGTAACACCTCGCTAAATAGTATTCTGGTACTAATATACCTATATTTTCATCATTGTCAAGCCCAGCCGACTTTTTCTCCGCAGCGATCAAGAGCTAAAACGCATATTTTCAGCCTAATTTTTTTGCATTTTCCCCTTGCCAGCCAACCGCGTTTCATAGCATTTTATAAGTAGCCCTGCCGCACATCCCAAATCCCGCAACTTGAGGGGGTTGCCATGCGAAAGAATCTTTTCTTTGTATTTTTCCTGACAATTTGCCTGCTCATATTGGGAACCGGCTGGAGCCTGGCCGAAGAGGACGTGCAGGGTGTTATTGAGAATACTCCCGGCTACTGGACACAAGAAAAAATTGATGAGGCACTTCGTAA
>CAZDRW010000437.1:0-3683 GCA_964507555.1 uncultured Desulfarculaceae bacterium | reverse complement strand
TGGCTGACTGACAGCGTACCGCCGGACACCAAGGTGTTCCTCAAAAAACCCGAGCTGGTCTACAAGGGCCAAAAAGGAGGCAAGTGATGAGCCGCATAGCCGCTAACGCCGCCTGGACCATGGGCGATACCCCCTTGGTGCGCCTTAACCGCTTGTCCCAGGGGCTGGGGGCCACGGTGGCGGCCAAGCTGGAGTTCCGCAACCCCTTGGCCAGCGTCAAAGACCGCATCGGCATGTCCATGATCCAGGCCGGGCTCAATAGCGGCGAACTAAAGCCCGGCGGCCTGGTGGTGGAGCCCACCAGCGGCAACACCGGCATCGCCCTGGCCTTTGTCTGCGCGGTCTACGGGCTGAAGCTCCTGCTCACCATGCCGGAAAGCATGAGCCTGGAGCGTCGGAAGCTTTTGAAGCATCTGGGCGCGGAGCTGGTGCTTACCCCGGCGGCGGGCGGCATGAAAGGGGCTATTGCCAAGGCCAAGGAGCTTGTGGCCGAAAACCCCGGGGCCTATATGCCCAATCAGTTCGAGAATCCGGCTAACCCGGCGGTGCACCGCCGGACCACGGGGCCCGAGATTTGGCGCGACACCGAGGGCGCGGTGGACATTTTCGTATCAGGGGTTGGCACCGGCGGCACCATCACCGGGGTTAGCGAATTCCTGAAACCCCTCAAGCTTGGCCTCAAGAGCGTGGCCGTGGAGCCGGCCGACAGCCCGGTTCTCTCCGGCGGTAAACCGGGCCCCCACAAAATCCAGGGCATCGGCGCGGGCTTTGTACCCGATGTCTTGAACACCGCCATCATTGACGAGGTGATGACCGTGAGCAACGAGGAGGCATTCGACACCGCCCGCCAGCTGGCCCGGGCCGAGGGCCTGGCCTGCGGCATCTCCTCGGGCGCGGCGGTGCACGCCGCCCTAAAGCAGGCGGCCCGGCCTGAAAATGATGGAAAGCTTATCGTGGTGGTGCTGCCCAGCCAGGCCGAGCGCTACATAAGCACGGATTTGTTTGCGGAATAGGCGGGCTTAAGAATCATCCACGCCCAGGCCCTTGGCCAGGCGCTCTAACTCGTAGCGCCGGTCCGACTTGCGGCAGAGCTCCCAAATGACGCAGGCATTGGTCTTGCGGTACTGGCAATGCCCGCAGGGGTCGGTGCAGGCCATGCAGTTGTCCAGGCACTCCTGGCAATAGCCTATGTTCATCTTATGACAGATAATGCGGGCTTCGCGCTCCGGGTGATGCATGCAGTTCATAGCCAAAATCTTTCATCAAAATTAGCTTGTCTGGGCAGCTATGTTTCCTGTCTTTTAATATTTAGCATAAAGCATGCCCACGGGCCCAGTATTAGAACTCCAAGCCCAACTGGTTATTTTTTATAATTTATTTGTGAGCTATCGCATGCAGATGGCGTTAACAAGGCGTTAACGTTAAGCATAGTAAATATCTCGCCTTTACACCCCAGCCCAGGGTCAAAATATAAATTATTCATTATATTTATATAGTTATTCATTATTTGCCAATCTGGAGCATGTTAACAGGTAAAACCCCGGCTTTGAGCCTGCAACACCCACGCGCTTATAGCTGCTTGAATTTGTTTACATATTAAAAAGCGGCCTGTCAGGCACGCTACTTGCTTATATCAAGCCTAGTTATCTAACAACCGGCATATACACCGGAGTGAGTGCATGAACATTTATATCGCCCCCAGAGCGCTTGAGTGGCTCCAGGACAAGGAATCTCAGATCACCCTGGAACCTCTGCGCGGCGGCTGAGCCGGACCTGGCGGAGCGCAGGTTGCGCCCGGATCGCCCCAAGCCAAGGGCTACCATCGCTATGAAGTTGATGGGGTGCGGGTTTTCGTGCACCCGGGGCTGACCCAGGTGGCCAGCCAGGTCGTTGTGGATCTGGGCGGGTTTTGGAAATTACGCTGGCTCAAGGTAAGCGGCGCCGCGGCATTTGGCGCCTGCGCGCTTTGAGCCTATAGCAAAGGACATTAGCCATGTTGGAAGTTACCGAAAGCGCCGGCGATGCGGTGCGGGACTATCTGAACAGCCATAAGCTGGATTCCGCTGTCAGGGTCACCCTGGAAGGCGGCGGCTGAGCCGGGCCCTCCTGGCAGCTGGTTCTGGATGAACCGCAAGACAACGACGAGCGATATCAAATAGGCGGCCTGCTATTTATCATGGATCGCCGCCTGGCGTCTGAAGTGGGCCATATAAAGGTCGATTACGTGGACCAGGGCGTGTACGGCGGATTCCGCATCAGCCCGGCCCAAGAGCCCGTCAGCGTTGGTTCGGGCGCGGCGTGCTCCTGCGCCTAAAGTTTCCTCCGCCCTGGGTCCTCTATAAACCCCCGGAGGGCCCGGGGCTCTCGCTACTCCTTCCCCAGGCTGGGGCGGCCCAACCCCGGGTCGCCCCAGCCGACCTCCTTCAACTGTCCCCCGCTCCGCGCAGGCGGTTTTTGAAAAAATGAGCCTTCAATTAAAAATGCCCGCCGGCTAGGCGGACATTTTACATGGTCCTGGCTTGCATAAAACCATTATTGGGGCGCCGGCCCGGGCAACCCGCATACTGCGCTAAGTCAAAGCGGCAATGGCAGAATGCCAAAATACCATCCAGCCGCCAAGGCGATCAGGGCAATTACCCACCAGCCTTGACTTAGCAGCTGGGATATTTTCACGAGGCCTCTCTCAATAGCCTGGCCAACCGTTTAAACTGCGGAATCGGCCCGCTGAGGCTTAAAATCGCAGTTAGCGTCCCGGCTGCGCTCCACCAAGTCGGCCAAGGAGATGTCGGCCAAGAATTTTTGCATAAGGCGGCTCATTTCATCCCACAAAAGATGAACCACACAGCCTCCCACGCGGTCGCAGCTGCTGGGGTTTTCCACGCAGTCCACCACCACCACCGGCCCTTCCAGCACGCTTACGATATCGTAGAGCGTGACCTGGTTGGGATCGCGGGCTAAAACATATCCGCCGCGAGCCCCCCGCACGCTAGTGACCAGACCGGCGGCCTTAAGGGGGATGAGAAGCTGCTCCAGATACTTAGCTGATATTTCCTGGCGCTCAGCAAGCTTGTTGATAGGAATTGGGCCGCCTTTGTAGCCGTTGGCCAATTCCAGCAATGCCCGCACTCCGTAGCGCCCTCTGGTAGATAGTTTCACGTCGTCACCTCTCGCATGTGCGAAATTGGCACCTTAACTCCTAGTTTATCGGTGTAGTTTATATATATATTGCCGTTCGGTCAAATGGCATTTCAATATCGCGGTTTAATCGTCAGACTAGGAAATCAATTCAGATCGGCAGGCGGAAGGGCCCGTGTTGGTCAAAAGAGCAGTGCCAAGCTGGTTATTTAAATGCAACCCCAAGTCATTTGTTTTTGATGTGATATTTAATAGTTTTCGCTATAATTATACCACGTTTTATTTTAATTTATTAAAGTTGTTAGTTAGGTATTATCTATCTGTATTAAATTTTATTTGTCGTGATTATTTATATTTTAAATAATAACAATCATGACAGAAAGCCACGATACACGTCACTATTATTTAGTTACAATGTCGCTAATCACTTGGCAGCTCGATGGATACTTGAGAGTTACGTCAGATAGGTTTTCCAGCTGCAAGTCATCGACATTTTCTATCCCAAAAGCTCCTTGATACAGATGACCAGAGCCTGCGGATCCACCGGT
>CAZDRW010000436.1:0-3686 GCA_964507555.1 uncultured Desulfarculaceae bacterium | reverse complement strand
TGATCTCCTCGCCTAGAAACAAAACAGCCAAGAGCACGGTAATGATGAGATAGCCCTCGGCCATGGGCGCCACTAGAATGGCCGGTCCCTGTTGCAAGGCGCGAACAAAGAATACCGACCCCAACGCGCCGCAGATCCCGTAGGCCGCGGCCCAGCCCGCGCTGGCCAAGCCGGGCCAGCGCAGATGGGGCAAAAGCGCCGGACCAACCACGATCATGCCCATGGCCCAGCCGATAAGCGCGGCCGTGGGCCAGCCAGTGCGCAGGGCCGCCATGCGGCCAAACACGCCCCACATGCCCCAGAACAGGCAGCAGAGCAGAACCGAAAAACGCCAATCCTGCCATAGCGCGTTCATGGCCATACCTCACAACCGCTCCCAGTCCACGCGGGTGGCATCCAGAACCGGGCCTTCCTGGCAAGCCCGCAGATAGCCGCCGCCCGCCTCGGGCACCGCGCAGCCCAGGCACACGCCGATGCCGCAGGCCATGGGCGCTTCCAAGGAGACCTGGCAGGGTGTGCTGTGTTCGGAAGCCTGCTTTGCAACCGCCTTAAGCATGGGCATGGGGCCGCAGGTCATGATGGATGAGCCTGGCGCATTAAGAGCATCAGGAAGTAAATACGTCACTAAACCATGCATGCCCAGGCTGCCGTCCTCGGTGGCCCAAGAAATAGTGACATCGCTCAACTTCAGTCTATTCTGAATGGCATCAATTAAGGCTTCATAGCCATTGGCGGTGAGCATGCCCAGGATGAAGGCGGGATTCTTGCCCTGCTTGACCAAGGCCTCGGCCACAAATGGCAGCGGCGCAATCCCCATGCCGCCCGCCACCAGGATCGGATTCTCAACTTCCAGATCAAAGCCGGTGCCCAAAGGCCCCCACAAGGCCAGCTTCTTGCCCGGCTTAGTGAGGGAAAGTATCCTGGTGCCCCGGCCCACCACCCGGTAGAGGATCAACAGATCGCCGCCCTCCACGCCGTGGATGGAAAAGGGCCGGGCCAGAAGCGGGTCGCTGCCGTGGCGCACTTTGAGCATCACGAACTGGCCGGGCTTGGCCGCGGCTGCGATGTCGGGCGCGCTGAGGCGCAGGCGAAACAGGTCCTCTCCCAGACGTTCATGCTCTATTACGCGGGCCCAGGTGTTCACGCGGCCTCCGGGGTGAGCGCCACCACGGTGCCGAAACGGCCGGTGACGCCCTCGCGGCGATAGGAATAGAAATTGGGGCTGCACTTGGTGCAGATGCCGCTGGTCTCTATGTTCTGGGGCAGGACGCCTGCGGCCGTGAGCTGGTCCCAGGTCACCTGCCAGAGATCGAAATGATTGGGTCGCACCGAGTAAAACCCCCAATCCGGTGGCAGCTCGCTGGCGTGGTTGACAAACTCGGCGCAACAGGGTCCTAGGCTGGGGCTGATGGCCGCCCACAACTCGGAGGGCGCCACGCCGTAGCGTTCCTCAAGGAACCGGACGCCCGCGGCCGGCATATTGGCCACGTTGCCGCGCCAGCCCACGTGCAGGTTGGCGATGACGCCCTTTTCCGGCGCGGCCAGGATCACGGCCTGGCAGTCGGCCTGTTTGATGAGAAGCCCCACCCCGGGCTGATCGGTGGCCAGGCCATCGGCCTCTGCGACCGGTCCTTTCTCATCGCCGTTTATGGCCACCAGCTTGGTTCCGTGCACCTGTTTGGCCCACACGATGCGCTCTAGCCTTAAGGCCTCGCGCACAAGCTCCAGGTTTTGGCTCACCGCCTCTGGAGTGTCATGGCCATGGCCCAGGTTCAGCCCTTGGCACGCGCCCAGGCTCACGCCGCCGGCCTTGGTGGTGACGCAGTGGGTCAAATTGGGCCGGGCCAGACTTTCAAAGGCGAGTACGGGTATGTCGGCGAGGGTTAGTTTCTGCATGGTGCTAAACATAGCGCCTAGCGGCGCTTTATGTCAAAGCGCCAATGAGGGAAAGGAGCCAATTAGGGCATCTGCGGTTCACCCAACCAAGGAACGCTATTGGGCCAAGGCCTCGGCGTTGTACCATACGCCCTCCAGCTTGATGCGGCCGTAGGGGTATTCCTTACCCATGGGCAGCCAGGCCACTTCAGCTTGGATGGGCACTAAGTAGCCCTTGAGGTGCTGATAGTTTGAATAGCGCACGCTCCAAGGCTGCTTTTTCATGCCGCTGGGCAGGTCGCGGTAGCGTTCCTGGCAAAGGAAACTTTGGGGCAGGCCGTCCTCGCTAAAGCTGAACTCTCCTTCGGCCCGCAACTCGCCATCGCTCACCACCACCTTGGCTTGCTTAGGGCCCAGGCTGGACCATTTTACTTGTTCGCTGGGCCATAGCGCGGTGGGCAGCCACACCGCCTCCGATATCCAGCGCTGCAAGGAGGCCAGATTGGCTTCCGGCCCCACCCCGCCAACCAGGGGTATCAAAGAAAGCAGCGAGCCCTGAAAGCTGCCTGCCCGGTTGTGGTAGATGTCGCGGCCTTGCAGCCAGATCACGGGCATGAGCCAGATGCGGGCCTGCCAGACAAAGGCCGGCGGCCGGGCCAAAAAATACTGCTCGGCGTTCATAGGCAACCAGCGGCCGCCTTCGGGCCGGAAACTGCCCGCTTGGCGCACCCGGGCGATAATGATCTCCGGCGAGCCGGGAGGCGCGGCCTGGTCCAGCCAGGCTTTCACGGGAGGTGGCAGCTTGGCGTATAAATCCGGGTCCGGCGAGCGCGGAACCGTAAGACGGGCGCTGGATTTCATGGAATTCAGTACGCTACGGGCGTTGCCGTCGGGCAGGAAAAAAAGCACCGCCACAAAGACTGCCAAACCCGCCAGCAGAGCTATAAGCCATTTGAGAAGGGTCAACATGCCGCTCCGCTCCATGAAGCATAATTGTCTAGATAAAGATTTAGTATAGCCCGGGGTTGAAAGGCAAGGCATCTTCGGCCTTACTAAAGTGGGGGGCTTGACTTTTGGATAGCCAACTTGCTAACTTGGCTTTCGGAGAACAATGCAAAATGAAGAAACCCGGCTCAGCAAATGGCGCGGTCATTCTCTGCTGGTGGCGCTGGTCATCCGGGGGAGGTACGCCCTTGTGCTGAGCTTTTGGTACGGAAAAGACGCCTAAGTCAAAGCGGGCCTCCCCCAGCGGGGCCCGCTTTGTATTTAGGGCGGGCCCGGTAAGGTTCCCTTCAGGAATTCGCAGCCAACCGCTGGTTAACAGGCCCCCTTTGCAGGCGCCGGAAAATGGCAAAGGGAAGGCACGCGCATCCTCCGTCGCACTTCATCCGGCACGCGCGGATAGAGCATCAAAGCGGAACAGGCCGGCCAGCTCGGTTTTCATCCAAGGCGCTCCCGTGGTCTAAAAAAGGACAGGGAGAAAAGGCCCCAGGCATCACAGGCCCTTTGCTAAAGTGAAACCATCTTTGGCGAGGTCATGGCCACAAACTAGAGGAGGAATACCCCATGGCAGTCAAGAAAGTGTTTTTGGGAGAGGAGTTCATGCCCAAGCAGTGGTACAACCTGAACGCTGATTTCCCCTCGCCCATGCCCCCGCCTCTGCATCCCGGCACGGGCAAGCCCCTGGGGCCCCAGGACCTCGCGCCGCTTTTCCCGATGGAACTCATAAAGCAGGAAGTCAGCCAGGACCGCTGGATAGACATACCCGACGAGATCCTCGACATATACAAGATCTGGAGGCCTTCGCCGCT
>CAZDRW010000435.1:0-3695 GCA_964507555.1 uncultured Desulfarculaceae bacterium | reverse complement strand
GACAACCGCAATGACGTTGATCGTCTGCTGCTTGCACTCAAAGATAAAGGTGAGCACCGCTTTGCTATTGAATATGAAGCCATCCGCGAACTGCCCGGCGCCTGGCGGAACAGCGACTGGCAAGTCACCGCAACCGTGCTGCGGGCGGTATACCCGGAAGCCGGCCACAACCATATCCTCCGGGTGGAACCCGGCGATACCAGCTCGCGCAATATAGCGGTGGCCGTGGACCTTGGCACCACCACGGTATGGGCCCAGTTCATAGACTTGTCCAGCGGAAAGGTTCTCGGCACTGAAGGCGATTTTAATTCTCAGATTGGCTTTGGCGAAGACGTGATTACCCGCATCGTTTACGCGGGCAAACCGGGCGGTATGCGTCGCCTGCAGGAAGCGGCGGCCAAGTCCATTAACGGCGTCATCAAGTCCCTGGCCCGCAGCACGGGCATAGAGCTCAATGATATCAGCCTGTGTATTCTGGCCGGCAACACGACCATGACGCAACTGTTCCTGGATATGGATCCCAAGTACATCCGCCTTGAGCCCTATGTGCCCACGGCGGCCTATTACCCGCCATTAAGGGCAGATCGCTTTGGCCTGGCGCTGCCCGACCACGTCGGGCTTCTGGTTTTTCCCGCAGTCGCTTCCTACGTGGGTGGCGATGTGGTGGCCGGCGTCATGGGCACCGGCATGCACAAAGACGAGCGGCTCACGCTGTTCATCGACCTCGGCACCAACGGCGAAGTCGTGGTCGGCAACAAGGACTGGATGGCCTGCGCAGCCGCCTCGGCCGGACCGGCTTTTGAAGGCGGCGGCATAAAAGTCGGCATGCGCGCGGCCAAAGGAGCCATCGAAAACTTTTCCGTGAATCCCATTACCGGCGAACCGGCCGTCCTCACCGTGGGCCGGTCCTTGCCCAAGGGTATCTGCGGCTCCGGGCTCATCGCCGCGGTTGCTTCGCTGTTCATGGCAGGCATCATGGACGAACGCGGCCGCTTCAATCTGGATCATCCCACCGACAGGACGCGCGAAGGAGAGGACGGCCCCGAGTACGTGCTGGTCTGGGCTGAGGACGCCGAGGGCGGCCGCGACATCACTTTGACCGAACCGGATGTTGATAATTTAATTAGGGCCAAGGGCGCCATGTACGCGGCTTATATGACCCTACTGGACGGCGTGGGCCTTTCCATCCAGGACCTGGAGCGCGTTATCCTCGCCGGAGGCTTTGGCCAGAGCATCAACTTGGAACGATCTCAGATAATCGGCTTGATGCCCGAATTGCCTGCTGAGCGGTTTTTATTCGTAGGCAACGGATCTCTGTTGGGCACCCGCTTGGCATGTATGTCCAATCCCTTAAGGGCCGAAGTGGGAGAAATCGTGGAAAGAATGACCAACTTTGAACTATCAGTAGCGCCGCGTTACATGGACAATTACACCAGCAGCTTGTTCCTGCCCCACACTGAATGTGAAAAGCTTTTCCCCGTGATATGCAGCCGCCTAAAAGAAGCCCGGCAAGCCGTGAAAGCCATGCAGGCTTGATTCGGGACCAGAGGGCTGTAAAACCAGCCCATGGAGACATGTCCTAGCCGGCCCCCACTCTTCCAGGTGGGGGCTTGGTTTGTTGACGCATTCCCAACGGTTCTGCGTTGAATCCCTCTATGACAACCTTCCACAACCTGGCCTTCACCAGCTCATCATGCTTCCCAGAATAGGCACCAGGGTGGCCAGGATTGTGATCAGGGTAACGGTGGAAGGAGTTCGTAGTGCGTGCACGGCTGCGGAGGCTCAGCCCTCTGATGAGGGCACATAGCGGCCGGGAGCGAATGACATCAGCCTGCAGACCTGCTCCCAATCGACCTTTGCCGCACGGCAGTTGCGGCCATCCAGCAAAACTCCCTGCAGGGCTGATCGCACACCCTGCTGTCCGGTGGCCAAGCCACGACGACCAACGACGTGCTTCTTAAGCAACCGGTTGCGCAGGTGGTAAGGGCAAACCACGCCCAAAGCCGCGTCAGGCGCGTGCTGCTTAAGTTTGGCTTTTATAAACTGATCGCTGGGCAAAAGCCCCTTTCCGGGCATCATTCGCGAACTGGGCACCACATATACCGCAGCATAGCCCAGAGCCTTGGCTTTACGGCTCACATCCCCTATGTCGCAATCCAGGCACTTTGCATCGCAGCATAGGCCTTTTTCGCAATCCACTTCGGCCGGACAATGCAGTGGTCGCAAGCAAAAAGGCAAAAATAGTACCCGCTTTTCAAAGGGCGCCTCCCCAAATTTCTTGCGGAAGTATTTGTTGCCTGCCCGTACTATGAGCCGCAGGTCCAACCCTGGGCTGATACGATCCAACACACCCCCTAGCCAACCGCCAAAACGCTGAAAGAGTGCCAACGTTAGGCGCGGCATGAACAAACGTCCAAATAGCATCGGACCCATTAATAGCGCGCCTATCGCTGCTATTGCCACCAAGGCGCCTATGATTAATGTAGATGAGTCCATCAATAACGCTTTCCGCAAATGGGCCGGGGCCGTTTCAATCACTATCCGTCAAGATTGACATCACCTTGCCAACTGGTCAAGCGTAAGGGTTGAGTTATTCCCGAAACTTATTCAGAATATTTGTCCTGGAACCTGCCAAGAGTGTAAAATTCACTATCGCATCACCAACAAACAAGGGCGATATTCATTAAAGCCATGAAGGACCAAAGCCCCAGCCGGGAGGATTTGCAGCGCCAGATACAACAGTTGAAGCGCCAGCTGTCCAATCTCAAGGATGCTCACGAAGCTCGAGCGCAAGCCGAACAGGCCCTTGCCGAGAGCGAGGCCCACCTGCGCTCTCTGATGGAGTCAGCCACCAACTTCGTGGTCTACCGACTGGCGGTGGATGAATCTTCCCCGTACCGCTTAAGGATAGTGTTCGCAAGCCCTTCCGTCCGGGAAATACTTGGCGTGCAGGACATTCAGGACCTGGGCGCCTGGTACCAGCATGTGCATCCTGAGGACCTTCCCCGCTTGTATCAAGCCAATGCCCAGGCCTTCACCACCAATCGTTTTAGTGAAACAGGACGCATCTGGCACCCTGCAAGCAACAGCTGGCGTTGGATGCAGGTAATCGCTACTGGCATCCGCGATGAAAATGGCAAGCCGACCTATGTTAACGGCATCATAATCGATGTTACCGATCGGGTAAGGGCCGAAAAGGAGTTTGCCAAGTCAAGGGAGCACCTAGAGCAGGAGGTTGCCCATAGGACAGCAAGGCTTGAAGCAACCAACCGCCAGCTGCAGCAAGAATTTGCCGAGCGCGAGAGGGCGGAGGAAGCGTTTCGGGAAAGCGAGGAACGATTCCGCAGGGCCTTTGAAAGGGCTGGAGTTGGCATGGCCCTGGTCAACATTGAGGGACGCTTCCTGCAAGTTAATCGTTTCTTGTGCGACCTATTGGGCCGACAGGCTGAAGACATGGTTGGCAGGGATTTCGAGAGCTTCACCCATCCCGAAGATCTACTAAACAAGTATGATGGTTTTCGGGCCTTGGTGGAGGGTAAACGAGAACATCTATATCTCGAGAAACGCTACATACACAAGGACGGCCACCTAATTTGGGTAACAGTCAATTCTTCCGTTGTACGCGATGCACATGGACGCCCGGTTTATGTCGTTGCCCATATTCAAGACATCAATGACCGTAAAAGGGCCGTAGA
>CAZDRW010000434.1:0-3703 GCA_964507555.1 uncultured Desulfarculaceae bacterium | reverse complement strand
GATCTGGTGCGCCAGGCCGATGCGGCCATGTACTGCGCCAAGGAAGCCGGGCGCAACCGGGTGGCCTTGTACCAGGGCGAGGGCGAGATCGAGATCTTTGAAAGGCCGGCGCCGCAGAAATCCCATTTGCAGCGCGCCTGAGCCGGACCGCGGCCTGCCGCCCGCGGCAAGCGGGCCGTTATTTACAAGCTGAATATCGGGGCGGAATTAAACGGCCGGCGGCAAGCGGGCCGTTATTCATTTGGGCCAGTCAAAGGTTATTTTCTTCACCAAAAGCGGGTCCATCTCGGCGCGGCCGGTTTTACCGGACACCGGGTCCAAGGCGCGGAAGACGATCATCTCGCCCATGGATATCTGCATGGCGCCAACCACGGTGAAAACCCGCCCCTTGCGGGTTTCAAGGCGGATTTGGCCGCCACCCAGCCAAGTGATGCTCTTAAGGTCAGATAGGGGCACGCTCTGATCGGCGTCGTCCAGGGAGAAATAAAAAGCGGGCAGGAGATCGAGGAACTCCACCACCTGGGTCTTTTGGCCCTGGCTGTCTTCAAGGCTGCCGCCGGGCCCTACAGCCCAGGCGTTCCCCGCGCCCCACATGAGCGCCAGGACCATGATCGCCAGCGCTACGCTTTTCATTTTCATGTGAGCACCACCTTGCTGCGGTTTCAATCCCAGAGGAGCGGGAGCTTGGCCTGGCCCGGAGGTCCGGTCATGACCAAGCTGCACTTGCCGTCGATCACCACCGGCTCGCCGCTGGCGGTGGTCTTGGGGAAGCGCAGGAGATAGAGCCGGTCCCAGGGCCCCCAAAAATAATACAGGGTATGGTTAATGGAGGAGCGCTCCTTGATGAGCCTGCGGTCGAAAGGCTCCACCCGCTGGCCCTTGGGGCTCACCAGGTAGGCGCGATAGGTCGGGTTGGCTCGCTCCAGATCGTTCCATTTGCTTTCGGGCAGGAACACGGAAAGCAGGACTTCCAGCGCTTCCTGACCGGCCTTCTCTTGATCGGCCAAAAGCTTTTGGGCCTGGGCCGGGGTGGGTTCGAAGGCCAAGACTTTACGGTCCACGATGGCCTTGCGCACCTTCATGCCCAGAGGCAGCGCCGTGAAATGGGCGTCGGTGGCCGGACCGTCGTAGATTGAGTCCTTGGCCAGGTGGCTGTCGATAACTGCCTGGTACTTTTGGTCCTCCGGCCTTAAGCGGGGGTCGAAATCCTGGCTTAAGTCCGTAATTCGCTGGCAGGCGCTTAGGGCCAGGGCCAGGATCATTAGCAGGCAGAGGTTGCGCAAGACTTTCATGCGGCGTTCTCCTTTGGCGGGCTTAGGCCTTCTTAAGTGGCCGCGCGCCGGGCCCCTCTACGGGCCCCACTCCGGGGATGGTGCCCATTATAGCACTGCCGGCGGCCATCTTGAGTCCCTAGTCTCCGGCGGGTCCGAACACTTTGGCGAAAATGTAGTCAACGTTCTTCAAATGCTGGCGGGGATCGAAAAGCCCGCTCAAAACCAGGGCGGCGCCCTCGCCCAAACCGGCCATGAGCTCGGGGTCATTCAGCAGCCGCTCTTTGAAGCTGCCGCCTTCCTTCCAGGTGGCCATGGCGTTTCTTTGCACCAGCTTGTAGGCGTCCTCGCGGGAAAGCCCGGCCTGGGCCAAGGCCAAGAGCACCTGCTGGGAATGGATCAGTCCGCCGGTGGAATCCAGGTTGCGCCGCATGTTTTCGGGATAGACCACCAGGCGCTCCACCAGCCCGGCCAGGCGGTGCAGGCAGTAGTGGGCCAGGATGTTGGCGTCGGGGCCGATGGTGCGCTCCACCGAGGAGTGGCTGATGTCGCGCTCGTGCCACAGGGCCATGTCCTCCAGGGCGGCCAAGGCGTAGCCCCGGATGAGCCGCACCTGGCCGGAGAGGTTCTCGCTGGCAATGGGGTTGCGCTTGTGCGGCATGGCCGAGCTGCCCTTTTGGCCTTCGCTGAAAGGCTCTTCCGCCTCCAGCACCTCGCTGCGCTGCAAGTGGCGGATCTCCACCGCCAGGCGCTCGATGCCGCCGCCCAGGATGGCCAGGGTGCAAAAATACTCGGCGATGCCGTCGCGGGAGACCACTTGGGTGGAGGCCGGCGCCGGGGTTAGTCCCAGCTCGGCCATGGCCATCTCCTCCAGCTGGGGCGGCACGTGGGCGTAGGTGCCCACCGCGCCGGAGATCTTGCCCCGCCCGGCGGCCTTTTGGGCGGCCAATAGGCGCTCACGGTCCCGTGCGAACTCGGCGTAAAACCCGGCCAGCTTGAGGCCGAAGGTCACCGGCTCGGCGTGGATGCCGTGGCTGCGGCCGATCATGATGGTGTCCTTGTGCTCATAGGCCCGTTTTTTGAGCGCGGCCAGCAGGCGGTCCAGGGCGGCCAGGATCAAGTCCGCCGAGCGGGTGAGGAGGAGCGCGTAGGCCGTATCCAAGACATCGGAGCTGGTTAGGCCCAAATGGATGAAGCGGCTGGAGGGGCCCACGTGCTCGGCCACATTGGTGAGAAATGCGATGACATCGTGCTTGGTCTCTTTTTCTATCTCATCCACCCGCGCGGCCTCGAAGGCGGCCTTTTCTTCTATCTCCTTGAGCGCCTGGGCGGGTATGCGGCCCAGCTTGTGCCAGGCGCGGCAGGCGGCCAGCTCCACGTCCAGCCAGGCCTGGTAACGGGCCTGGTCGGTCCACAGGTTGCCCATTTCGGGCAGGGTGTAGCGCGCGATCATTGTAGAATCCTTTCAGCGCCATATAGGCGAATGGTTTTTTGCTAAGCGCTCCATCTCATGGCTGGGTTGGGCTCAAGTTCCCCGGAGGGCTTGTCTCTTTCGGCCAATTGCATAAGCCAGCAAAAGCAACCCCGGCACCAGACAAAAAAGCAAAGGCGAAAAGGGGTCGAATCCTGCCGCCATCCCCACCAGCGGACTCAGCACCCCCGAGCCGGTCAAGATCAGTCCGGCGGCGGTTTCCCAGCGCCATGCCAGGAGAAATGCCAAGAGCGAGGCGGTTATGAGTATTAACTGAACCAGATCATACCAGGCTAGCTGGGCGAAGTCCGGCACTCCGTAACCGAAATAAAACGGCGCGGCAAAAAGAAACATGAGCAGACAAAGTATGCGCCCAGTCCATAAAAACGCCTTCATGTTTCCCAGCCCTTCGCCATGAAGCACAATCCGCACAGGTCATACTAGATAAGGCGCGGGCTTACGTCAATCGTCCCGCACAGCGCCATAGGCTCTTGACCAATTGCCCGGGCTGAGACATTTTAAAGACATGCCTAATCCCAGCATGCAACAACTAGTGCTGCTCGGCGCGGCCTGGTCGGCCTGGGCGGCGCTGCACAGCCTGCTCTTATGGGAGCCCCTGCGCGGCCGCCTGCAAAAGGCCTTGGGATGGTCGGGCGCCTTTTACCGGGCCTGCTATTCGGGCCTGGCGCTCATGACCTTTTTAGCGCCTGCTTGGTGGACCTTTCACCTGGGCGGATGGGTCCCTTTTTTCTGGCCCTGGCCCTGGCTTTTAACCCAGGCCGGGCTGTGGGCCCTGGCCCTGGGCTTCATGTGGTGGGCCTGGCGCAGTTTTGAAAAGGGCGGGGTGGACCTCATGGGCTGGGAGGACGCCGCCGCCCATCATCACGAACCGCCCCACCTGGTGGCCAGCGGGGCCTATGCCTGGTTCCGCCATCCCATGTATCTGGCCAGCGCCATTATG
>CAZDRW010000433.1:0-3716 GCA_964507555.1 uncultured Desulfarculaceae bacterium | reverse complement strand
ATGCATAGGCATGTTTATTCCTCTTGAATCCGTGGGCGCATATAATGCGCCTTCGTTCAGGGATTCCAGCGGGTAGGCAATGGTGCGTTGCAGCCATTTTCCCGGCTGCGCTCGGAAATTCTCTTGATCTTCAGGCCGGTGGGAAGCCCTGCCGTATTATAAAAATCAGACGCGGCAAACGCCGGGGCATTGGATAAAGGCGAAGGCCGAATAGACCTTGGCGGCCTTTTCGATCTCGTCCTGGCTGGCATGATGGGGTGGCGTGGCCGCGATAAGTTCAGCCAGGCGCCTGGGGCTGGGCATGGCTTCAAGCCCGGTTTGCAGCACCTTGCCGGTGCGGGATTCCATCAATTCGGCGTCCTCGCCGTTATAGACCAAGCTAAAGGGTACGATGGGATCAAAGATCAGCCGCGCGGTGGCGATGGTTTCCTTTTCCCGGCTTACCAGGGAGCCTCTGGTGGTGCGCATCACCAGCGCCGGGACCCCGTTGTGCAGAAGCACCAGGTCCGCCCTCACCTCAAAGGGCTGGCAGCATACGGTCAAGGTGCGGCGGTACTCCACGCCTATGGAGCCCCGGTCCCAGCCCAGCTCATTGATGAGAATTTTTTCCGCCGCCTGACGGATGTATTCGTCGTCGTGGTAAGGCAGCAGGCGGCCGGAAACCAGATCGATGATCTCCTCGGTCATGGATTTATCCTATGCGCCGCATGATCTCCCCGGCGATGGCGTCCAGCGGCATCTGCTTCATCACGGCGCCGCCTTCGAAGGCTGCCTTGGGCATGCCGTAAACCACGCAACTGGCCTCGTCCTGGCCTATGGTGTAGGCGCCGGCCTCTTTCATGAGGCCCAAGCCTTCGGCGCCATCGGCCCCCATGCCGGTCAGGATCACTCCCAGGGCGTTGGGTCCCGCGGCTTTGGCCACCGAGCGGAAGAGCACGTCAACCGCCGGGCGCTGATGATGAACCATGGGGCCGGTTTTCACGTTGACGTAATAGCGGGCGCCGGACCGTCTGAGCAGCATGTGGAAATTGCCGGGAGCGATTAGGCAGCGGCCGGGATATACGCTGTCCCCGTCCGCGCCTTCCTTGACTTCAAACGCGCAGAGTCCGTTAAGGCGCTCCGAAAAGGCGGTGGTGAAACGTGGTGGCATGTGTTGCACCACCACGATGCCGGGAATGGTGGCGGGAAGCCTGACCAGCACGTCCTTGATAGCCTCGGTCCCGCCGGTGGAGGCGCCAATGGCCACGATTTTGTTGGTGAGGTCCAAGTTGGTGGACGCCACGCGAGCGGTGGGTTGCGCGGCGGCAGTGGTTTTCTTGGCCTGCGGCCTGGCCCGGGCGGCGGCGCGGATCTTGTCCGCCAATTGGTCTGCCATCTCTCCCACGCTGAAGGAGCCGCCGGGCTTGGACAGCACCTCCACCGCGCCGGCCTCGATGGCCTGCAAGGCTAAAGTGCCGCCTTTTTGAGTTAAGGACGAAAGGATGATCACCGGCATGGGGCGGTGCTGCATAAGTTTTTTCAGAAAGGTGATGCCGTCCATGCGCGGCATTTCCACGTCCAGAGTGATTACATCCGGATCCAACTGAACGATTTTATCGCGTGCCACAAAGGGATCCGTGGCCGTGCCCACCACTTCGATGTCGGCGACGCCGGACAAGGCTTTGGATAGCACTTGGCGCACCACCGCCGAATCGTCCACGATGAGTACCTTGATTGGCCGCCCGCCTGTGTATGCCATGGCATTTCCTTCAGTTGCTTTGCGCCGTCCCCAGATGATCAGCCGGCGCGGTTGCCCGCGTTATTAGGCCTGCTGTGACCAACAGCCGGCCAAGAGGGGTTTCTCCTCTATATCGTAAGACAAAAGCCATTGGGCCTGTTTGGTGGCTTCCCCAACCGTGCCCGTTTCCAAATGGCGGGCATTGGGCAGTCCCATGCGCCATTCGCTATTGGTGTCCACAAGAGTTAATAAGCGCCCCACCACCATGTTGAGCATTTCCTTGAAGGCATCGATCATGTCGTCGGCCGTGATGCCGTCCGGGTCTAGCGACAGTATGTTGGCGGCCAACTCTTTAACCAACTCGGGCGGGGCCCAGACCCAAACTTTAACAGTCTCCTCTTGCTGTATAACCTCCAACCAACCTTCCAACCAGCCTTTAGCCTGGTTCCCGGCCAAGGACTGGGCCAGGGAGGTATCCTCGTCCGGCACCAAGAAAAACATAGTTGAGAAGACTTCAGAAATCGAGTCCCTCAGGGCCTTCGTCCATGTCTTTTCCATCAGGCTCTCCCACAAACAAGCTAAGTATTTTACGTAGGCCTTCGGGCTGGAAAGGCTTGGAAACATATCCCCGGGCGCCCAGGCCCAGGGCCTGTTTAAGCCGGTCCTTGCGGCCCTCGGTGGTGACCAGGATGAAACACTTGGGCACCCGGTTCTGCTCCTTTAGCTTTTCCAACAGTTCCAAGCCGTTCATCTCCGGCATGTGCAGGTCTGAAAGCACTACATCCACCGGGTGCTCGTCAAGGATCTCCAGAGCTTGCAGCCCGTGTTCCGCCTCATAGCATTCGTCAACCGGGAAGCCGGCCGCGGCCAAGGTCTTTTTTATCACCGAGCGCATCGCCCGGGAGTCGTCAACCACTAAAACCTTGAGACCCATGGATGCAACCTCCCCCTAGCGGGCCATGTTTAAAAGATCGTCGGCATTGTCCAGGATGTCTTTTAACTCCAGGCTGAGCCGGTCCACGTCCCGCGATTTCAGGCCCATCTCCTTGAGAAGGCCCGCGGGCACCGGCGCCGCCAGGCCTTGGGCCCCGCTGCCGATTCCCAGATGAACCACCAAAAGATTGGCCAACGCCACGATTCGTGCGATTCCCTTGTGCTTTCTGGCAGGCTCCAGGTTGTGATGGAATGCGATGGCGTGGGTTATGGGTTCCGGCAGGTTCCATTTGCGCGCCACGGCGGCGCCCAAGATGGCGTGGTCCAGGCCGAGAACCTTGCGTTCGGCCTGCACGAACGGCATGCCATGGTCTCTGACCAGCACCTCGATCTCCGCGAATTTGTCGCCCACATACTCGCTTAATATAAGTTTCCCCAGGTCGTGCAAAAGGGCAGCGGTGAAAAGCGTGGGCAGGTCCGGATAGCTGAGCCGCTCGCCCAGCTTTTGGGCCATGAGAGCGGTGGCCATGCTGTGCTGCCAAAGCTCGCCTTTGGCCAGGCGGTAGCCGAATTGGCCTTTTCTAAAGTGCCCCACAACCTTGCTGGAAAGCACGATCTCAACGATCTGGTTGGCGCCCATGTATGCGATGGCTTGCTCCAGGGAAGAGATTTTGGTTTGCAGCCCGTAGTACGGCGAGTTGCATATCCTGAGCACATCGGCGGTGATGCCTTGATCCAAGCGGACCAGGTTGACGACCTTTTGGAGCTCGAATTCCGGGTCGCTCACGGTCATGAGTATCTGTTGCACAATGGCGGGCATACCCGGCAGATGCTCCACTTTGGCTAGTATTTCTTCCACCAGTTTCACAACGTCTTGACCTCCGCTCCGTTGACCTTCATCCATATGCGTCCGCTGCCAACCTCCAGACTTATGGTGCGGTTAACGTTGCCTCCCACGTCTTCCTTGTCGATCAAAACGTTATTGCGCCAAAAAATCTTGCGTACCGCCGCATAGTTCCGCTTGCCGATATTGAACACTCCGGCGCTGTCCAAAATCTGGGAAGCC
>CAZDRW010000432.1:0-3720 GCA_964507555.1 uncultured Desulfarculaceae bacterium | reverse complement strand
CCTTTCGCGGGTTAAGGGGCTCGACCTTCGCGATTGGATCAATTTTTCAGCTACAGCGGGGGACAAGCCAGGTAGTGCCGCAAGCACCGCAGATGGAGCCGAGTTAACTTCGATCTTTCTGCCTTCCTCATACACAGTGACAAAGCTCCAAAGCGCTGGCCCATTTTGCTTTTGATCAGATCCCCAGTTGCCCCACAGCAACTGGGCATGAATACCTCTTATCAAAGCCAACTCGCCTAAATGCCTTAAAGGTGCATTGCGAGGCCCATAGGAAAATGGTTTGTAGAATTCCATTTCCGCGCCGCTACTGCGATGCAAAGCATCTCCATCTATCCAATCCAAGATGGAATCTTTGATAACCTGTACTTGCGAGGATCCAACTCCGGCTTTGCTCAGCACTTCTGAGATTTGTCTTGCGGTGGCTGTATTAAGATTGAGCTTGCCTCGTTCGTTTTGGATAAAGTAAAAGCCTTGTCCCTCAGATGTAGACCAACTGATCCAAGATCCCTCGGCAGGTAAATACTGCTGCCGCCTTTTTGCCCAAAATTCAGATAACTGCCTTTCTGCTCTGACCAGGCCCTCCCGCGCCAAAAAATAAGCTCTAGCCTTGTCTTCCTTATAGGCGGTGGCGCGGGTTTGTATGTGGCCTATAAAGCTCACGCCCAAGCTCGCCACCATAAATATGGATAAAAACACTAGCGTTAAAACCAAGGCGAAACCGTCCTGCTGCTTATGCAATTGGGCAGGGCAGGCCATTGGCATTAGGTTTTTGCGCAAGCAATAGGAAACTCTAATGCGATGATCTTGCCTTTGACCCGAGCCTTTAAGCGAATGACGTGTGGTAAGCGTCCATCCTTGGAAAAGGGCCAAGTTGCGTGGTATTCCCAGCGCTGCGAAACCTGGTCAAAGGATCCAAAGGCAAAGGCCGCATCCTCCAAACCTGCTAGTAGGGTAGTTCTCTCTGACCGTAATTCAGCTTGCTCCTGCCAGTTTTCACTGAAGGCTGGCCACTGACGCACAGTTAGACAGCTAAACTTGCCTCCTTGATCTGGTTCGAGTTCATAGCGCGCCACCCAGAGCCCGGCCAGACCACGCGAGTCCAATGCCTGAGCGGTGACCAGGGTGATACTCGTTGCTCCTCCCCCAAATGCTATTTCTTGCATGCGTCCCGAACCGGGTCGAAACGCCACGGTGGAAATTATTTGTCTCTGCATCACGCGGACGCCCGACCAGAAATCCATCTGGCGTTCAACAGCATTGCCGCCCCGTTCCCAACTTTTAAAGACGCTCTTGCCTGCTGCGCTAAGCACCGCAACAAGGAGAGAAAACAGCACCAAACCCACCAAGAATTCAAGAAGAGTAACGCCCTCCTGGCTTCCTAGACTCCTCCGTGGCGGGGCGGTGTAATGGAAACGCCCTGAAAACAAAATTTGTTTCCTTTATCCAGCAGGCGCCAATTGCAACAAACCTCTACCTGCCAGAGGAGGCCTACTCGTCCAAGGAGGTCATTTGGGCTATTGGTTTTGGCACTTACTAATGGTGATAGGTTTTTCACCTTTACGGTCCATATGCGGCCGCCGCCAAGATCCTCCTTGTATTGGCCAGGCTCTAAGCAGGGGGCGGAGAGCCACTGGTTAAGCAGCATCTCTGCTTGCGATATGATCTCGGCTCGAGCTTTTAAATTCTGCTCGCCTAGGCGCTGGTAATTGCCCAGGGCCAAAAGCGACACCAGCACCGATGCGGTCAGGGCCAGGGCCACCAGCACCTCCAGCAAGGTAAAGCCAGGATCGGCCCTAACTTGACCTGCTGGATTAATGCCAGGCAAGGTTCACCCTCCCGGTTACGGGATGAATGGTCACTTGGACGATGGCATTATCAGCTTTCAAAACCACCAGTCCTCGGTCAGCGCTACCATCAGGGTAGAATCGGATTACGCCCCCTTGCTGAGTCTGGCTGTTTAGCGCCGTCCCCAGATAAGAGACAACACCGCCTCCTTGTATGGGAAGTCTCTGCCGGCCAATTAAAACCTCACTTTGGTTTGGCGTTACGCTAATTTCCATGATGGCACTCTGGCGCATGGCATCCACCCGGGCCAAGCGCAACGCTGCAGCCAGGCGTTTAGCACTGTCTTTGAAGGCCATCCTGTCCAACCAAGCCCCGGCCGGCGGGGCTACAATAACCGCCACCACCGCCAACAAGGACACCACCAAAAGAAGCTCTAACAGGGTGAAACCTGATCGTTGCTTGGCGGCTCTCACGTGATTAGAAGCCTCCATGGCTTAGATTTAGTACCGTGGTTAAAAGCGTCACCACGATTACCCCCACCACTCCGCCCATGACCAAGATGATGAGAGGCTCGATTAGGGTGGTGGCCCTCTTGAGCACGGTTTTTAGCTGTTCCTCTAGTAGGTCGGATGTCTCTAGAAGCATCTCGCCCAATTCGCCGGATTCTTCGCCCAGGGCCACCATGCGTCGCACCACAGGCAAAAGGTGCGGCGAGCTACCCAGGGCAACCGCCAGACTCCGGCCTTCTTTTAGATCTGCGGTCACACTCTCCAAAGGCCTGCGGAAGGCTGAATTGGCCAAGGCTGCCGCTGCATAGGTGCCAGCTTCGTTTAGGGGTACGCCTCCCTGAAATAAAAGGCCCAGGGTGCGGCAATAGACCGCGCTTTGCCACAGAACCAAGATCCCGCCCAGAGGCCAGAGCTTAAGCATGGCAGTATCGATGTATGCGCGCAGGCGGGGCATGCGCCAAGCCACGATGGCCCAGATAACAAGGGCTAGCGCCACCCCTGCCAGGAGCCAACCGTAGTCTGCAAAAAACTGACCCAAGCCCATCAGCACTTCGGCCGATGGCGGCAAGGGGAGGTTCATGCTTTTAAATACCGCGGCAAAGGAGGGAAGGACCACTGCCATGATGAAAATGACTGCCAGGGTGCTGACTAAAAGCAGGACGCTGGGATAAATCAGGGATGAAACCAGACTGCCGGTAAGCTCACCAGCACGTTTAAGCCCTGAGCTTAGCTGTGATAGCACTTCTCCGAGAGCCCCGCTCATCTCTCCCGCCCGCACCAAACTCACGTAGGAAGTCGGAAAGGAGCCCGGCGCCCGGGACATGGCATAGGAGAGAGTATGCCCCTCGCGGACCATTTCCAATTGAGTTTGTACTAGCTTTTGTATTCGGGATTTTTTCAAGAGCCCTAATAGGGTCTCAAGTACATGATCCAATGGCAGGCCCGTGCGCACCAGCACGGCAAGACCCGCAGTGAAATCCCGCAAGTCCTGCCGGCTAATGCGCTCCGCGTTCAGAGCCGTGAGCCAACTAGAGCTCATATCCCCCCAGCCCTGTTAATCGCCAGTTAGGTGGTTACTCTCAATATCTCCTCAAGACTGGTAATGCCATTAATGGCCTTGATCCAGCCATCCTCTCGCAGAGTGCGCATGCCCTGCTTTATGGCGCAGGCCCGCAATGCATCCGAACTATCTTTCTGATTAATTAATTCGCGTAAGGGCTCGTCCACATCCATGAGTTCGAATATGCCCCGTCTTCCGAGGTAGCCATTGCTCACGCAATCCGGGCAGCCTTTGGCACGCCAAATGCTATCTCCCTTTTTTGCTGCTTTAAATCCATATCCGCCATTGAATGTCGCCGATTCCTTGCACTTTTCGCAGAGCACCCTAACAAGTCTTTGCGCCAATACTGCTGTTACCGCTGAGGAG
>CAZDRW010000431.1:0-3720 GCA_964507555.1 uncultured Desulfarculaceae bacterium | reverse complement strand
TTCGCTCACCGCCACCATGGAGGGCGTGGTGCGGCTGCCCTCCTGGTTGGTCAGCACCTTGGGCTCGCCGCCCTCCATGATCGCCACGCAAGAGTTGGTGGTGCCCAAGTCGATGCCGATAATTTTGCCCATGTTTAGCTTGCCTCCGATTAAACAGGCGCTGAAGAATCGCCGGGGTAAATGTCTAATTAATGGTGATCTTGATGCTGTCCGGGTCCTCGGACTCTTCCTCCTGGCCGGCGGGCCGCTTGGATACGATCACCATGGCCGGCCGTAAAAGGCGGCCATGCAATAAAAAACCTTTTTGCAAAACACTTATCACGGTGTTGTCGTCCACGTCCGGGTCTTCCTGCTGCATCATGGCCTCGTGGAATTCAGGATCAAAAGGCTCGCCCAGAGCCTCTATTCTTTCCACGCCGTGCCGCTCCAGGACTTTCCACAGCTCCTGGCTGGTCAGCTCCAGGCCCTTTATCATGCCGGTTTCCGCGCTGCCTTCCTCCACTGCGTGCTCCAGGGCCCGCTCCAGATTGTCCATTACCGGCAGCAGATCCTTGAGGACTCTTTCCGTGGCGCGCTTTAAAAAGTCGGCCTTTTCGCGCTCGGTGCGCTTCTTGAAGTTCTCGGTCTCGGCGGCCATGCGCAGCAGGCGGTCTTTTAGCTCGTCCCTTTCCGCGCTGAGTTGGGCCATTGGGTCCAACTCGGGCTTTATTGCGGCGTCCTGCGCATCCGCGGACGTCTCCTCCGGCTCCGCGCCGGCCTTGTTTTCAAGATCGTCATAGGTGTCTTGGGTCACGTGCTTCTCCTAAATATTCCGCGCCAAGCCTAGCCGCCGCCTTCGCGCTCTTCCAATATACGGCTCACCATGCGGGCGGTGTAATCAACTATCGGTATTATCTTGGAGTAATCCATGCGCGTCGGTCCGATGATCCCTAAAGCGCCCAAGGTGCTGTCCTCGCCGCCATAGGAAGAGGTGACGATGGTGAGCCCTTCCAGCCCTTCCAACTGGTTGTCAGGGCCCATGTAAATCTGCAATCCCTGAGCGTTGACCGTTTTCTCCAATAAGCGCAAAAGCGTGGATTTCTCCTCGAATGCCTGAAAAATGCGCCTCAGGCTGGCCATGTCCTTGAACTCGGGCAGTCCCATCAAGTTGGTCTGCCCTTCAATGAACAGATCGCCGTCCGCGTCCTGCTCCAAGGCGCGCTTGCCCAAACTCAGGGCGCGCGATAGCACCACGTCGAAGCGTATCTTTTCCCGAGCCATTTCCTGGGCAACCCGTTCTTTAACCTGGCTTAAGGTAAGTTCGGCCAGAAGCTCGTTCAAGTAGCGGGTGAATTTATCCAGATCGTCTTGGATAATATTTTGTTCTGTCTGAATAATTCTATTCTGCACCGCTCCGCCCTTGGACACGAAAACCGCTAAAATCAGCCCGGCGTCCAAGAGAATGAACTCCATGTGGCGGAACACCTCGTGCTCCGGGTTGGGCGCCGCCACCACCGCCACCTGCTGACTCATGTTGCTGAGCGCCTGGGAGGCGGCCTTCAGAACTTCGCCCAAATCCTGCACCTTGCGTGACTCTAAAGCCTGCCTGATCTGGCCTTTGACTTGCGCATCCAATTCGCGGACTCTTAAAATCGAATCCACATAAAACCTAAGCCCCAGGGAAGTGGGTACCCGGCCGGCCGAAACATGGGGCTGCCGCAAATAGCCCATCTCCTCCAGATCGGCCATCACATTGCGCACGGTGGCGGGGGACACCCCCACCCCGCCTTGCCTTGATATGGTGCGGGATCCCACAGGCTCGGCCGTGGTGATGTAGTTGGCTATCACCGCTGCCAAGACTTGTTTGGCGCGCTGGGAAAGTTCCGCCGACACAGGCAGTTACCCCTTTTATTAGCAGACAATAGGCATAGAGTGCTAAGTCAATCTAACAACGCGATGGCAATGTGTCAAGCACCCCCCGGGTAAGTTAGGTTAGGCGTCTCCGCGGCCCAGCCAGCGCTTCATGGCGATAAGCAGACCCAGCGACTCTTGGGATAGGCCGGCGTCTTCCAGGCGCACTGCAGCCAGGCTTTCCACCGCCTCGTCACGGTCGCATTTGGGCTCGCCGGCCAAGGACGGGTCCAAGTGACGCACGCCTTTCATGATGGCCTCGGCCAAGGGCAGGTTGTCGCCCTCTTGGCACAGATAAAGCCCCAAGGCCGCCGACCTAGCGGCCAAGCGGCGATCCACCGCCGTAAACGCGGCCCGGGCCAGTTCCGGCGCAGCCTCCTTGGTGGCCTTGGCGATGGCGGCCTGGTCAGCGCCCTGGGGCTTGCGCAAAAGGCCGTCAGCGCCTGAAGCCATCAGCGCCACCGCGTCATCGAAAAGAGCCTTGCGGGAAAAGCCCAGGGCCGCGGCCCAAGGATAACGGGCGCGTACCTGGCTCAGATTGTATAGGCCGTAGGCCTTGCCCTGTCCCAGACTTTGGCAGGCGTTCTGGAAAGCGGCTTGCCAAGCTTCCACCTGGGTGTAAAGCCTGCGCAGAAATGCATTGCCGGTTTCCGGCGATGCGTCTGCTTGCTGGTCCATGCCGCCGTAAAGGTCTCCCAGCCCCACCGGGTTTTGCAAAACCCCAGACAGGCTCTCGGGAGCAGGCAAGCGAGGGCTTTCCAAGTCGGGGTCGCCGCCGTAGATGTCCAGCAGAAAGCAAAGCGGCATGCGCTCTGTCAGTTGTAGGCTGGCCTGCTCAAACGTGGTGGCGTATATGAAATCAACGCCCTCGAAAGCAGGGGCGGCGTTTTCCCGGAAATTATCCAGTTCGAACTTGGCGTCGTCTATAAAGCAAAACACAGGCTTGGGGCTCATCTAATTCCTTCCCGGATTTAATGTCTTCTCAGCATATCAGAAAAAGGCCAAGAGCTGCCCAGGATCCGATCGCTATTACATCATTAAGGGTTTTTGATTACCGGAGTTCATGGAACATAACCACTCTAATTAGGGCGTTTTGGCGCTGGCGCTCTTCGGACACCTGGCGCCAAGCCAATTAAAAATGGGGCGGACCCTTCACCAGGGCCCGCCCCAGGTTTAACATCGGCCGGCAGGTCGCTCAGGGTTCCTGGAATCTGAAGTTTTTCAGGGCTGCCTCGTTTAATTGTTTGTGCTTCTTCAATAGATCCATATCCATCTGAAACACGATCCAACCCAAGGTCTGGCCTTTCCTTTTGACCTCAAAGGCCATCTCCAAAACCCGGTGGCTGGAAGGCTGGCCCACCTCGCGGCGGTAAACGTTCAGCACCTTATGCAGAGAATCGGGTCTGCCCTCGAAATTCAACCGGGCGTAGGTGTTGCCGATCATGCTGGCGGCGTCGTTTTGCCCCTTGATGGTCACCGCGTCGAACACGCGCTTGTCTTGGTCCAGCAGGATTATGGCGCTGTAGGGCATGGTCTTCTTGTCCTGCAAGGTTAGAAATTTTTGCAGCTTGGCGTGCGTGGCCGCCTGATCGGACGGATCGTAATAATCCAGAAGCTGGGCTTTGAGCATAAAGAAATCCTTGGCCAGCCTGGTCTGCAGCTCATTCTTCCTGGCCTCGACTTGGGCGCTTTCCCGGCCCGGCAAGGAAAAGTCCAAGGCTTGCATGGTAATGTAGCCGCCGAAGATCAGCATGGCGGGCACCATTAGAAGCAGGGTGCGTTGAAAGCGCTTTTTGGTGTTGCGCGAAGAAGTGACGTCACGGCCCAAGG
>CAZDRW010000430.1:0-3741 GCA_964507555.1 uncultured Desulfarculaceae bacterium | reverse complement strand
ACTGGCCTTGAATTTCTCTAAAGCTAAGGGACCGTTGCGGCGGACTTCGTCGGCGGCTTTCAGTATCTCGCGGACCGTGCCCACATGGTCGATACGATGCTGGAAAAAAATCGAGATGGATGCCTTGAGCGAATCCATCACAGAGTGCATGGGAAATGCCACCAAAGTGGCCGAGAAGGTCCCCCCCACTACGATAAGAATTGATGAAACGTCGAAAAAGGCAAGAAGAGAAGCCTTTAGAATGATGCTGACAAGCACCAGGACCAAGCCTACTACAATCCCGATGATAGTCCCTAAATCCACGTGATGCTCCTAGATTGGCTATTTATTTTTTGAGCAATTCATCCAGAGTCACTTCCCTCTCACCGCCCTCACGGGGGGGAGGTTCCTGGGCGACTGGAGGCTGGCGGGCACCGCTTGATCCACTACGGGCACCACCGCCTCCACTGAGGGCTCCCCCGGTACCTCCACTCCTGCCAGCGGCGCCACGGCCTTTGATCAGGCTGCCGCGCCCAAGGTCACGAGCGGTGTCCCAGGGGTTGGCTGGGGCAGGGTCAAGGGCCCGGGTGTCGCGCACTCCCACGACTAAATCATCGCTGGAGAAAAAGCGTCCATCGGGCCCAGCCGAACGGATAGCATACACGAAATCGTGTTTGACAACCAACTCCACCCGCATGGCGTTGCCCCAAGCGTCCTTGTGTTTAGCCCTTATGCCAGCTTTAGGCAATTGGCTAGTGGCCGCCGCTTCGGCTTGAGTTTCGTTCTGCAAATCCACTATGCGTTTTACGGTATATGAAGCCAAAGGATCTTCCAAGCTAAGGCCGTATTGCGCCATCTTTTTTTCAGCCATTTTGTACACCGGCGAATCTTTGTATTCGTGAAGCTTTAAGGCCTCTTTGCAAGCTTGCAACTCCTTGCCCTGCTGCAACAAGTTTTCCACCTTGCGCCAGATCGCAGCTTCCACCAAACCAGCAGATGCCTGCGGCGCGGTCCAAGCACCCAGCAGTATCGCCAGCAATAATCCTAGGGCAACATTTCGCAGCCCGAAGGCCGATGCGCACATATCTCCCTCGTCCGCCATGGTTAACATGCAATACAACTATTTGTTTCTAAAGTATTATAAAGTTATGGCGCAAGTCACGCCATTCTTGGGCAGGCTTGGACTTTTCAATGCAACAGGCTTCAGTGCAAGATTTGGGTATTAGCACACACCCTTTACCGCAATTCCCCATTCTCTTTTTCTATCGGTGCACAGATCGGCAAACTTCATCTTTTTGATGGTTATCCATCTCTCAAGGTGAAAAATAATCGTAGCGACCTGTAGCCATGCTATATCTTCAGTTACTTGCGTAAAATTGTCTTTTATAGTCATATTAATATCTTAAAGCAAAGATGCTTATACAAGCCCAGCTGGCGGACGCTCCAAAAAAAGCAGCGTGCCACCCACTGCGGCCAACGGCAATAGCGCCAAGTTCAAAATCGGCACCAGGCCCATGATGAATACTGACGCGCCAAACCCTATACCTGTCAGCCCCAGGCTTTTTGTGTAGCGCATTTTTGCGCCCAGGGAATAGCCCCGCCGTTCAAGTGGATAATCCAGAAATTCGCCAGCCAGGAAAAAGCTGGTAACCAACCAAGCCAGGGCGGCATAAAGCAAATTACCCAGCCCTGGAATAAAGTTAAAAATTAACAAAGGTATCATCACGGCCAGATAAATTAAAACGCGCTTGGATTCCTGCAGCATCACCCGCCAAGTACTGTGCCAGAAAGCCATCTCCGGCGGCTGTTCCGCCTCCGGCCTGGCGATGCTTTCCACTTTTCGGGTGAGGATTTCTAAAAACGGAGCCGCCACGATCCTGCCCACCACTGCAAAAAGATAGACCTCCAAAATGAGCAGCAATAGAATCAATACAATCATAAGCAGGTAAAGGAGCGACTGCCACCACCAGCCTTCGCCCACCGGCAATAGAGATCGCACCCAGGCGTCAAAACGCGTGTAGGTGAACCAAAAAAACAGCAGAAACAGCCCTAAGTTGATCAAAAATGGAGTTAAGGCAAGCCACCAAAGACGGGGGCGGGACGCCAAAAAGCTCAGCGCCTTTAACGGCGCCACCAGCCCGGCAATTGGACCGCGAGGCAGCAGGCCCGCCATGACACTAACTAATTCGCCGCGGACTGCGGCCGGTAAAGATATTGAAGCCCCCCAACCATTTGCGCCCCATCAAAAATGCCTTGAACCAAAGAGCGGCTTTCCTCCCTGAGGAAGCGCCCCAACAAGTTTTCCAGGTCTTCCTCAGGATTAACCAACTTGGGTTCGCCCTTGATACCGGCAAGCTTGGCTGCCGTGTTGACCGCGTCCATGAAGTTGCCCAACTCGTCGACCAGGCCTAACTCCATCGCTGTTTTTCCAGAGAATACGCCGCCATCGGCAAAAGTGCGGACTTTGCCCACCGGGATATTGCGCGACAGAGACACATCCTCCACAAACTGCTCGTAAAGGTCCTTGCTGAGCTTTTCCAGCATGGCTCTTTCCGGCTCGGAAAGCGGGCGGTCTATTTGGCCAGTGGCTTTAACTTCGCCGCTTTTAATTACCTGCATACTGATCCCGATCTTGGCGAAGAGCTTCTGCATCTCGGGAATGGTGACAATTACGCCGATCGAGCCGGTTATGGTGCCGGGGTTGGCCAATACCTTGGTGCAAGGCACTGAAATATACAAACCTCCCGAGGCAGCCACGCCGCCCATGGAGCACACAACGGGCTTGGACTTTTTGACACGCTGAATTTCCCGGAAAATTTCCTGGCTGGCTCCTACGCCGCCTCCAGGCGAATCCACTCTCAGCAAGATGGCCCGCACATCCTTATCGTTGCGGAACTTGTTCAGCGCCTTCAAAGTAGGCGCGGGGTCGGCAATGACCCCGCGCACCACAACAACACCAATTTTATCGCCGAACAAGGCGGGAGAAGTGTACTCGCCCAGTACATACACGACCGCGGCAAAAGCAGCCACGATCACCGCTGCTACCCCAAAAGAAAGGGCCAGACGGCGTCTACTGCTCATGGGAAAGTCTTACTTCCGTATTAGCCTTCTTCTTCGCCAGAATCACTACCATCGCTCTGGCGGTCAAGCACCTGTTTGAGCTGCTCGCCCAGATTGCTGGTGGCGGCCTGGGTAGTGTTTAAATATTCACTGTAAGAAGCGCGATCGGTTTCCTCTTCCAAGCGACGGAGGCTAAGCCCGATTTTGCGCTCCCGGCGAGACACGCTCACCACCTTGGCGGTGATGGTATCGTCCACGTTGAACATACCCACCGGTGTCTTGATCTTTTCGTGGGATATCTCGGAAACGTGGACCAAACCTTCCACGCCCTCTTCCAGCTCCACAAAGACGCCGAAATCGGTCACATTGGTGACCACGCCCGAGACCTTGGTGCCCACTTGGTATTTCTGCGGGATCTCGTCCCAGGGATCGGACTCCAGCTGCTTAATGCCCAGGGAGAAGCGCTCATTATCGCGGTCGATGTTCAAAACCACCGCCTGCACCTCATCGCCCTTTTTATAAATCTCGCCGGGGTGCTTGATGCGCTTGGTCCACGATATATCGCTGATATGCACCAAACCGTCGATGCCGTCTTCTAATTCGACAAAGGCTCCGAAAGGCACGAGATCACGCACGCGACCCGTGTGTCTCGTACCGACCGAATATTTCGATTCGAGATTCTCCCACGGGTCGGGCTCGGTT
>CAZDRW010000429.1:0-3757 GCA_964507555.1 uncultured Desulfarculaceae bacterium | reverse complement strand
TCACTGCGAAACTCCAAAGCCCGCATCAGCGGCAATTTCATCTTATCAAGACTAGCCGGCTTCTCGATGTAATCCCAGGCTCCATTTTTTATGGCCAATTCCGCGCCGTCGGGATCGCCTAGGCCGGTCAGAATAATGACTTCGGGATTTGCCGGGGTACGTCTGATGCGGGGGAGCACCTCAAGTCCGTTGCCGTCCGGCAAGCGAACATCAAGGAAAACGACATCGAATTCCTGGGAATTAATCAAGGCCATGCCATCGGCCACGGTCTGGGCCGTATGGGCCTGGTGATCCATGCGTCTCACCAGCCGAGAAAGCATTTCTCCAATACCTGGATCGTCGTCTATTATGAGTATATTAGCCATGGTCTTACTATTTAGAGCATTTCTAGCATGTTATTCAAGTAAATAGATCAATGGCAATAATTGGAGACAGACGACTCCTGGCTGCTTGCAGGTTGCGGCTGCCCTCCGCCTCCTGCTAGGATTGACCCCGAACGGCTTCAGAATCGCCATCTTCGGCTGTCTGTTGCCTTTTCCCTAATCCCAGGGCGCCCAATTACCCTGCCTGCCGATTTGGGCGTAATTAGGCAACGGGCCCCCTTTAGCTAAGGCCAGGGAGCCCAGTGCCGTCTGTTTACAGGGGAGTTGTGGTGCCGCCCTTGTATATCCCAAGCTTCGCCATGGGGGCCTTCATCGGCCTGGTGATCAACTCCACCTTGGCGGTGGTTTCTTTAGCAAGCTGTTTTATCTACCGCAAACATTTGCCGCTGCGCTTCGTAACCCTTTTCTTCCTTTCCCTCAGCACCTTCTTTTTGGGTTACGTGCTTTATTGTTACGAATTCAGCGAGCAATGGGTCGTCTTTTGGTACCGCTTGCTTCTGCTGGGCCTTGTCTGGATGCCGGTTGCCTGGGTGTGGCTGCTTTACTCCTTAAGCGCCAAACGAGCTGGCTTGCCCGCTAAAGTCCTGTTGGCCTGGGCAGCGGCCAGCACCCTGGTCCTCATGTTTATTGAGCACCCCGCCGTCGTTTCAGGTCCTTTGCTTGAATTTGCCGGCACCGGAGTGAGCCACCCCCGGTCCTGGCTCATGCGGCCCATGGTTTACGGCATGGGATTGTTGGTTAACCTGCTTTCCATTGTTTTCCTTTGGCGCCGCTGGAGGGAGCCGCCCATTGGTCCCAAGTATGCCGGACTGTTGCTCGCCGGACTTTCGCTTTGGATCCTGGGGGGCGTGCACGATGCAGCCTATACCCTGGGCTGGGCATCGCCCCTGGGCGGCACCATGATTTGGTGGGTTTCCAGCTGCCTGTCCATATGTCTGGCGCTCACCGTGGTTTTTCAAATCCAGCATTTGGAGAACCAGTTGGCCAAATCGCGCGAGCAGTTCACCAAGGCTTTTCAAGCCAGCCCCGGCTGGTTGGTGGTTTCCTCCATTACCGAAGGCCGCATATTGGAGGTAAACGAAACCCTGCTTCGTGACAATGGTTTAACGCGTGAAGAAATAATCGGACAGAGCTCTCTGGAATTGGATTTATGGGTCGATGCCGGCCAGAGGGAAATTGGCCTGGTCAAGCTTCTGACCCATGGAAGCCTGCGAGTGCAGGTGGTGTCTATACGCCCAAGCAAGGGACCGGAATATGTCCTGGCTTGGTCAGGGGAAATCATCGAATGGCAAGGCCAGCCCGCCCTGCTCTCGATTTTCCATGACATCACCAAACGCAAGCAAGCCGAAGAAGAAACCGCCCGGCACCAGGAGCTTCTTGAGCAGGAGGTAACCCGGCGCACCGTAGAGCTGACCCAAATCAACCGTGAGTTGCACCGTGAAATCGGCGAGCGCCAGCGCAGCGAGCAGGCCCTGAAAGATAGCCAGGGCAATCTGCAACGGCTCTTCGACTCCCTGCAGGATTTGCTGTTTGTCCTATCCCTTGATGGGCAGTTGGTGCACGCCAACAAACGGGCCATGGACCAGCTGGGCTATGGCCTGCAGGAACTGCGCGGCATGCACGTCTTGGCATTGCATCAGCCGGCCCGCCGCCAAGAAGCCGCTTCGGTTTTGGAAGACATCATGGCGGGGCGCAGCGATACTTGCCGCATACCTTTACTGACCAAATCCGGCGAGATCATACCGGTTGAAACCAAAATCACCATGGGGCGCTGGGATCACGGCGACGCCATGTTTGGCATCAGCCGCGACATAAGCGAGCGCGTCCGGGCCGAGGAAAGCCTCAACCAGCTGGCTGCCGGCGTGGCCCACAACTTCAACAATCTTCTGGCCGCGGTTATGGGCAATGCCCAGGCAGCCAGAGCGGAGCTGGACAAACCCCGCTTCAACCAGGCAAACCTGCGGCGTCTGGTGGAAAACGTGGTGCGCAGCGCCGACAGCGGCAGAGGCGTGGTGCAACGCCTGGCTTCCTATGTGGGACGCAGGCAATCCGGCGACGAGCCGCGCCGGCCGGTGGCTATGACAGAGGTCCTGGCATCCTCGCTGGAGATCGCCCGGGCGGCTTTCCGCCACATGGGCATGGCCATGGTCGAGGTGGTACAGGATATGCCTGACCAGCTCTACGTGGAAGCGGAGCGCAGCGAATTAATGGAGGTGTTTCTCAACCTCATAAAAAACGCGGTGGAAGCCATGCCCCAGGGCGGCACTCTGCTGATCCGGGCCTGGGCCGAAGGCGGCCGGGCTCAAGTCTCCTTCAGCGACTCCGGCATTGGCATGGACGAAGAAACCCGCAGCAGGCTGTTTCAACCCTTCTTCAGCACCAAAGGCGTCAGCGGCCAGGGGCTCGGCCTGGCCAGCTGCCGGGGTATTTTGCGTTCTTTGGGCGGAGACATTGCGGTCTACAGCCAAAGGCAACGCGGCACCACCTTCAGCTTGCGCCTGCCCCTGTGCAAAACCCCGGGCCAGGAGCATACCGGCACCGCGGTAAACCGCATTCCACCTGGTCTCTCGTTATTATTGGTTGAAGACGAGGCTTTGGTCGCCATGGGGCTCACCGCCACCCTGGAGGACGCGGGCCTGAAAGTCAACCTGGCCTCGCAGGTGCAGGAAGCGTTGGCCTACTTGTCCCAGGGCGTGCCGGATTTGCTGCTTTGCGATCTGGGCTTGCCCGATGGAACCGGTTGGGATATTGCGGTCCACTTAGCCGAACTGGCCCGAACCAATGGCCATAAAACACCGCCAATGATTCTGCTCACTGGCTGGACGGCTGGCAATGCCTTGCAGCCCCCGCCCGAGGATGCCGCCCCGGTTTATGCCGTGCTGCACAAACCAGTGGACCGTGCCCTGCTATTGGATACCGTGGCGCGGGCCCTGGCCTCTCCGGGGCAGGCCGCGGCCTTATAAAAGGCGGAGCCTGTCTTCCCTTAGGCCCAAGGCCGTTTCTTCCCCGTTTTGCAAACCGGGTTTCTGTGCCGCGGCTTAGAACCTTCCGCGGCGCAGGCGGGATGCCTGTTTGACCAAATTAAAACGCGGCTTATGGGTCCGCCGGGTCGGCAGCGGCGTGGGAGCCGTCTGGACCGGCCTTTTGTGCAAAGCCACCAAGCGGGCGATCATCACGGCCAAATAGAGGTTGCCCACCGCTGCCTCCAAGACAACCATAAAACGGGCGACGGGCCGGAGGGGATCAATCTTGGCGATGCCCAGGGTGGTTATGGAGGATAGGCTTAAATACAGCGAATCCAGATCAAACAAGCTTGAGTTGGTGCCCTGGGGGGTTGAGGCGGGTTCAAAAGAACCGGGCTGGATCATCTGGAT
>CAZDRW010000428.1:347-3779 GCA_964507555.1 uncultured Desulfarculaceae bacterium | reverse complement strand
GGTTCTCCAACGGACCCAGCATGTTTCAGGCCGGCTGACCGTGCCGAGAATCGGATGGCCAATCCAGGCGCAGGAAGCTCTCCAACCGCTAGTCTGCAGGCGGCGGAGATGTTTGCTCTTGGGGCGCGCCGGGCATGCAACGGGGGAGTATGGGGAGGTTTCGTCTGAAGCCATTCCTGGCGCCCAACCCGATCTTGCCCACCCTATCAGGTAGGGTGCGCCAATCTGCAGGGGTCGGGATCTCACGTGGACAACAGGTAAACGGAGGTTTGATCTGGTCTATCGCCCGAAAAAGCAACTCCCGGGCCGCCTGGATACGAATCCAAGCTGTCCGGGAGACTTGAAAATCGCTTGATTTAGGTCTGTTCCGACGCTTTGCGCGCCTGCCAACTATCCTATTCCAGAACGGGCCGAGGCAGGAGCAGAGCGCATGCTAAGAAGAAAAGGACGACCAAAAGGATGGTCATATGTCCTCCAATCTGACTCCAGAGTAGCATGGATTCGGCCCAATATCAATAGGGAAACTACCTACACGCATAGGTTATCGGCCGCGCATCGCCTACCCGTCCGGTGATTCTCGCCCCTGCGTAGGAGTAGGCGAGGTGAGTCAATCAGCCAAGTGATGCTCGGGTGAGACAGGGCATGGGGACTGGAACATGGATCGACCTCGAGGGTTCAGACGTCAGGCTCTGGCACCGCGTTGGCCCCTTTGCGGAACAGGCTGAGGATGAACCCGCCGATCCCCAAGAAGCTGACATACGGCAAGACACCAAACCACCCCACGAAGGGTGTCAGGCAGGCCAGCACCAATGCGATTCCGCCCAGCAAACCTTGTCCCGTTGCGGTCCGCCCGGGAAACAGCCTGCCGCCCACCATCAGGGCTGATCCGGCCAAGCCGAACGTCAGCAGGACGACCAGGGTGACAAACAAGGCCAAAGCTGGTGCACGCAAGAGGGCAATGTGCAATCCGCCGGCCAAGCCGGCGAGCGCAAGTGCGATCCCGCCCATAAAGAGGGTGTTGACCAGGCCAATGACAAATGAAGCGCCTGCAGAAGATTCCATGCTTTGGCGCGTGCGTGCGATCGCAGACGGGAAGAGCGCCGCCATCACAGCGAACAGGGCGACCAGCGTGATCCCGATGGCAAAAGTCAGCAATACGATGGAGGCACCGTTGTTCATGTCGATCTCCGTTGGGAAACAGTCATGCCGATCCTCTATCCTCACGCCGTGGTTGGATGGCCCTTGTGAGGAGCAAGCCGTTGGCGGCCAGACCCGCCACAAGCGATCCTGCCAGGATCACCAGCCAGCCGGTCACCGGAAGCGCGGTAGACAACGGGGCCGTGGCGCTTGTCGAGAAAGATCCGAGCGTGGAGAGCCCATCCAAGACCGGCGTCGTCAAAGAACGCAGCCACATCGCCAGAGCCTCAGGACGGATCCACGCCTGCCATGATGGACCCAGCCCTTCAGTCCATGTCGGCAGGGTCAAGTTCAGCCAACGCAAAGCCGCCATCATCGCGCCGCCGCCCAGGGCCAGCTCGGCCAGCAGGAACCACCGTACGCCGCGGCTGATAACTGACTGGGGCGCCAGGCGAGACAGAACCCCGGGAACAAGGTCCGCGTGCAAAGGCACCTCCGGCATGGATTCGATGTCTGCAAACAGGCTCTGGAACTCCCCCAGCCTCGCCCTGCAAGCCGGACACGCCTCCACATGCTCAGAAACCAGGCTGCGCTGGGTGTCGTTGAGTTCATGGTCAAGGAAGGCCTGGAGCTCGGCAGCGCTGACATGGCTCATCCCAGTCCTTCCGATCTCAACCGCTCGCCCAGCGCCTTGCGGGCCCGATACAGGTGCGTTTTGACTTCGCTCATGGTCAACCCCAGCGCCCTTCCAATCTCCGCGTAGCTCAGGTCTTGATAATGGCGCAGCTCGATGACCGCTTGGTAGTGCGGAGGCAGCGTTTGCAGCGCCGCCCTCACACTCTGCGCCCTTTCTGCCCGCTGCAGTTCCTTCTCCGGCTGCCCAAGGCTGGCGACCGCGTACTCGCCAAACTCCTCTTCAAGAGGGGCTGTGGCAGGATCGGCGCGGTTGAGGTGATTGAGGCACACATTGGTCGCCACCCGTCGGATCCAGGGGCCAAAGGGCCGTTCGACGTCAAATGTCTCTAGGCGTCGGTAGGCCCGCACAAAGGCATCTTGGGCCCGGTCTTCGGCGCTTTGACGCTCGCCCATCAAACGATAACAGACATTGTATACCGACGTCTGGTAGCGTCGCACCAGCTCCCCATAGGCCTGGACCTCTCCGCGCAGGGCGCCCAACACCAAGGCTTGGTCCGTCAGCTCGGGCATTCTTCCTATCCATCATACACATCGGGTCCGGCGAATGTCGCGCCGACGTGGGCCGGAGGGACCATCGAGCAGCCGCACGAGCCCAACTACCCCGTGGACGTCCTCGCCGAGCCTGTGTTATACTCGTCACTTGCGCCGCCTGCAAAGGGCGGCCGACAATCTGAACACCAAGCATGAGGGTGAACACCATGAGCGACCAGACTGACAACAGCGCCCCGGTGCGTGTGCCGGTGGCGCCGGATAACGAGAACATCCCCCAGTTGCACCCGGGCGACAGTGTGAATGTCCATGTCCGCATCAAGGAAGGCGACCGGGAACGAATCCAGGAGTTCCGCGGCACGGTGATTCGCATCAGGAAGGGCGGCAACAGCGCCAATTTCACCGTGCGCCGCATCGCCTCTCACGGTATTGGCGTCGAGCGAACCTTCATGGTGCGCTCGCCCCTGCTCGACAAGGTTGAAATCGAGCGCAGCGCTCGCGTGCGTCGAGGCCAGCTGTACTACCTCCGTGAGCGAACCGGAAAACGCGCCCGACTCAAGGAAAAGCGCAAGGCTTGATCACCCCTTAACTGACCAGGTGCAGCCGGTGGCTGCACCTTTTCTTTTTTGGACTCTCCTATTAACCTGCTGCCTATGCCAAACACATCACACGCTTCGGCCGGGGCCAAGCATCGGACCACCCCCTCCGCCCGCCACCCGACATGAGCGATCCGCGACCGATTGGTGTCTTCGATTCGGGTGTCGGCGGTCTATCCATCCTGGCTGCCATCCGGCGGTTACTCCCCGCAGAAAACATCATCTACTTTGCCGACCAGGCCCACGTCCCGTATGGCCCCCGATCTCTCGAGGAAGTGGCCAGCTTTAGCCTGAGTATCAGCCGCTTCCTACTCGCGCTTGACGCCAAGCTCATCGTTGTCGCCTGCAACACGGCCTCCGCCGCCGCCCTCACGAGGTTGCGAGAAAGCCTGCCAGAAGTGCCTTTCGTCGGCATGGAACCGGCTGTAAAACCAGCCGCAAAGGTCACGCAGAGCGGTCACATCGGCGTGCTCGCCACGCCAGCTACCTTTCAAGGACAGTTGTTTTCATCGTT
>CAZDRW010000428.1:0-337 GCA_964507555.1 uncultured Desulfarculaceae bacterium | reverse complement strand
TTGGTCGAACGCTTTGGCGAGGGCCTCGATATCCACCAGGCCACTGCTCCCGGGCTGGTGCAACGCATCGAGGCCGGTGACCTCGCCAGCCGGTCAACGCGCGAGATCCTGGCCAGTGCTGTCAAGCCCCTTCTGGCTGTTGAGATCGACACGCTGGTCCTGGGTTGTACCCACTACCCCTTCATCATCCCGCTGCTGGAAGAGATTGCTGGGCCGGCCGTGAAGGTCATCGATCCAGCCCCTGCCGTCGCCCGGCAAACGCGTCGCCTGCTCGACGCCCATGGCCTGCTTGGGCCCGATGGGACCCCAGGCTCGCTGACTTTCGTCTCTTCCGATG
>CAZDRW010000427.1:0-3781 GCA_964507555.1 uncultured Desulfarculaceae bacterium | reverse complement strand
CGCCTTCAATTAATTAACCAAATCCAAGCCAAGGCGCTTCATTGGAACGGCTTTTGTTCATTCAGCAAACATCACCAAGCAGCCATACCGGGGCCGCTGCAAGGGGGAACGTAGCCTCGGGGCTCATATCTTCTAAGCCAAGCGCGCAGCATTTTCTGGCGGGAACGTCGCCTTCAAGATAACGCGTTAATTCCATGGCTGAATCCTCAACCATGTGTGCGTGTCTAACTTCGATGATTATTTTTTGTATTTTTGAGAAATCCAGCAGGTCCAAGACATGACGCCAAGCAAGTGTCCCGTTTTCCAATCCGTTGTGTTCGTCTCTACGGCCGGAATTGTTGCTGGCGTGAACATATGCCACCCGGCTCTTCACTTGGCCGACAAAATCATCTATGGCGCATCCCAGCTTTCCGCTGCCATAGCCGTTGTTGAGGTGGCCTAAATCAAGAACGTAGCTAAGCTTCGGAAAGGCCTCCAGGACATCGTAGGCGTATTCCGCGACCAAGGTGCTGTTGGATTCATATAGCATCTCCACACCTGAATCCGCTGCGTATGACAGCACTTCCTGCAAACGTCTTTTGTTAGCGGCGGATATATAGCCCTCGTTCAAATGAAAAACAAACTGCCGGGCGCCGAGGAAGCTGCAAACGTCGACTTCAGCAGTCAAGATGGAGAGGTTCGCCTTGGTGAAGGACTCATGGGGTTGGAAAATCCCAGCAGTTCCCGAGTGGATGCTTAGATCAAATCCCTTCATATATTTTTTTACTTTTTCGAGGAAGAAAAGATTGAAATGGAGTTTGGAATTCTGGCGATTGATTTCAACGGTTTTGAAACCAAATTCGCCGATATATTTGTACCATTTCGCCTGGCGGATTATTTGGGTTGTGATGCCTATTGCGGGAGTCATGACAATTTATTGCCTTGGAGATCAGGCCGGGAGCCGCCGGGAATCATGGCTCTGGCCTGACCAGTCTTTTGCCGGAAGACGCTTTCGGTCTATTAAGCGGCAAATTGTTCAATGAGTTAGCCCTGCAACTTTTCCCGGCTCCTCGGGACCCTGAGGAGGGATGCTCCCGCCCGAAGTCTCCGTCACCGCGCTGAAGCGGGAAGGGCAGGCGTTAAAGCAGGTTCCGCATTTAATACATTTATCCTGGTCAATGACGTGCACCTGATTTTTGCCGCCCAAGATCGCCTGTACCGGGCATTTCCTCAGGCAAATCATGCAGGCCTGACATTTTTCCGGGTCTATATGATATTCGGGGACTTCCTTGAACAGTCTTGCAATCTCATCGGCGGTATAGAAGCTTTCGTATTCCTCTTCATTTGCAAGCCTGGCATCCAGCTTCTCTTTTTTGGCCATCTTGATGTAGGGGATGAGCTTGCGCACTTCCTGCAATTTTACGTTTAGCTCCTCACGGCTTAAGCCCTCGCTGGAGCCCAGCGGCCCCAATGATGCGACTTGCCGGCTGAAATCATTCACAACCTCGGCAAAGAGGATTCCCTCACCCGAGGACATGAACTCGATCATCAACCTGTCCGGGTTCAATCCCAGGTGGCTCATGATCTTTTTACCCAGAAGCGCCATATTGAGCGCATGATAGTTGCCATGGGTGGTGTAGTTGCATTCATTCAGGCGGCAGCCGCCGATGAACACCCCATCGGTTCCCCTGGAGAAGGCCCTGAAAACAAACTCCAGGTCCACCCTCCCGGAACACATGACGCGTATCAACTCTATGTCCGTCGTATATTGTAGTCTGGAAACTCCAGCCATGTCGGCAGCGCCGTACGCTCACCAGTGGCAAACGAAACCCACGAGTCTGGGCTTAAAATTAAGTCCCTTGCTCATTGGTGCTCCTTTCTCCTGTTCCGGTGCCGGGCATCCATGGCAAAAGGCGCCTCAACCCTGCCCCACCGCAACGTCCATTAGTGGCGCAACCTCTTCGTCCGGGCAGATTGCATCTATTTGACTCAAAATGGCCTCATCGGTGAAATGCTTCAGAATGATTGCGCCGGTGGGGCATTTGGCGTTGCACAGGCCGTCCCCCTTGCAAATCACGGGATTGACTTGGGCCTTGGGGCCCTGCTTTGTCTTGCGGAGTTCGATGGCGTCATAGGTGCAGGCTGAAACGCAGGCCCCGCAACCCATGCAGCGCTTTTCATCCACTTCGCAAACCGACCCCGAGACGGTGACCTGGTCGTGGGACAGCAGAGTCAGGACCCGTCCGGCGGCGCCATAGGCCTGGCTGATGGTTTCCGAAATATGTTTGGGATAGTGGGCTAGCCCGCAGAGGAAGACACCGCCCGTGGCAAATTCCACCGGCCTTAATTTGACGTGCGCCTCCTTGAAAAAGCCGTCCGGCCCCAAGGCGACATTGAAGAGCTGCGATATGTCCTTATTGCCCTGGGCGGGAATCACGGCCGCCGCCAAGGCCACCACGTCGGCCTGCCCGGCCAGCTCCATCCCCAGGATGTAATCCATGACCGCGACCTGCAATACAGGCCGTCCTTCCACCTCCACCGCTTCCAGCCGGGGTTCGGCTTCAGGCTCGTAGCGGATGAATCTCACGCCTTTTTCAGACGCCTCGCGATAATAATCCTCCAACTTGCCGTAGGTTCTCATGTCCCGGTACAGGATGCAGACGTCATTCTCCGGATTCATTTCCTTGAGCTGCAACGCGTTTTTAATTGACTGACTGCAACAGATGCGGCTGCAGTAGTTGCGTTCCTGGTTCCTACAGCCCACGCATTGGATCAGCACCACACTCTGCGCGCCCTGGATTCGTTCATCCTGGCCGGCGATCAGTTCTTCCAGTTCCAGATTCGTCACCACCCGCTCGTCCTGCCCATAGAGATATTCTGTGGGCTTATACAGGTTGGCGCCGGTGGCTATGACGGTGGCCCCGTGAGCTATTTGGTTGACCCCTCTCTCGGACTTTATCTCGGTCTGGAAATTCCCGATATATCCGGTGGCCCCCATTATCTCGGCCCGGGTATAGACGTGGATCAGAGAATTTTTATAAACGGACGCTTTTAGGTCGCGCAGATAGGCCTGCACGTCCAGCCCATTCAGGGTGGAGTGAATCCTGCGGGCGATCCCTCCCAGGTCGTCCTCTTTTTCCACCAGATGCACTTCGAGCCCTTGGCCGGCGATGGATAGGGCGCAGGTCATGCCGGCCAAACCTCCGCCGACCACCAACGCCTTTTTGGTCACCGGCAGATCGATGTCCGAGAGAGGCTGCAAATGGCAGGTCCGCGCCACGGCGCTCCGGATGATGTCCTTGGCTTTTGCCGTGGCCCTTTCGGGTTCCTTGGCATGGACCCAGGAGCAATGCTCCCGGATATTGGCCATCTCGCAGTAATAGGGGTTGATGCCGGCTTCCCTGAGGGTATCGCGGAAGAGCGGCTCCAGAGTCCGCGGCGAGCAGGCGGCGATCACCACCCGGTTTAGGTTCTTCTCTCGCACCATGTCGGATATTTCCTGGGCCGAATTGGTGGCGCAGGAGAAAAGCTGCTCTTGGGCGTAAACCACCTGGGGCAGGCTCAGGGCATAATCCACCGCTGACGGAACGTTCACCACCCTGCTGATATTGGCCCCGCAATGGCAAACAAAAACCCCTATCCTGGGCTCCTCCTGGGATACGTCCTTTTCCTGGGGATAGACCCTGGCCTTGGCCAATTTACCTCGCCGGTAATCGAGGAACTCGCCGGATAGGGAACCGGCGCCGCTGGCGGTGAAAACCGATTCAGGTATGTCCATGGGCCCCTGGAAGGCGCCGCTCAC
>CAZDRW010000426.1:0-3796 GCA_964507555.1 uncultured Desulfarculaceae bacterium | reverse complement strand
TGCTCTCTCTTGGGGAAAGGCGCTTGGGGGAACTGTCCCTCGATCTGGGTGATGTTGATCTTCTCGCCGGTGGAATACATAAGGAAGTAGATCGGGTTCAGCATGGATAGCTTGAGCGGCAGCTGCTCATGCTTTTTAATGACATTGTGGGCGTAGGCTTCCGCGCCTTTGCCGATCTCCCGGGCCGCCCAGTAGGTGCCGTTGGCCAGGATATCCCCGATGCCTTCGCGCCGCACGATTTTGTCTAGCAGATAGTAAAACCTGCCTTCGTTATCTTCCGGCATGCCGGGGAAATCATCGTCGCTTAATATGCCGTCCTTGAGAAGTTCAAGGGCAAAGGCCATGACTTGCGGGGTGGAGAATCCGTCCAAGCCATACTCGGTGGCGCTTTGGGCTATGCCCAGACCAAATTCCAGGTCTGAAAAGGCCGCCATGGTATAGGTCAGTTTGGAGAAGCATTTCATCATGTAGGTGGGCTTGCCCGGCGGGGAGATGGTGGCCCCGCAGGTCATGGGGCAGTTATAGCAGCTGATGAGCCTCGTCCGCATTTTATCCAAGGTTTCGGCCCAGTCCGTTGCGATCTCGTCGGTCCAGAAATCCTTTCTGCGTTCGCGGGAATTGCCCCACATGAAATTCTCGGTGTGCCACTTTTCGTCGTGGACTTTCATCTCTTGCGGCGACCCCAGTCCGGCCAAGATGGGCATCACGCCTGGAACCGGATGTTCGTTTCGCCATTTTATATATTTTAGGGTTTCGTTGCAGAGCTCCATGTATTCAGCCGGCCGGGCAAGGCCTACGTCCTTGGTCCCGCGCACCACGACCGCCTTTACCCCTTTATCGCCCATGACGGCGCCGATGCCGCCCCGGCTGGCGCTGGACCGGCCCTGTTCGATGGAGGCGAAAAAGACTCTGTTTTCACCGGCCATGCCGATGGCCGCCACCTGGATCTTGGAATCGTTCAGCTCTTTCTTGAGAATCTGGGCGGTTTCAATGGCGCCCTTGCCTTTTAAATGAGAGGCATCGCGTATTTCCACCTTGTCGTTGTTTATCCAGATATAGACCAAGTTGGGTGATTTGCCGCGGAGGATTACCTTGTCGTAACCGGCATACTTCAATTCCGGCGCCCAAAACCCGCCCATCATGGAAAACGCCATTAACTTGGTCTGCGGCGATATGGTGGAGACAATGGTGCGGTTGCAGCCGGTGGCTGGAGTGCCGCAAAGAAGGCCGGCGCTGAATATCAAAAGGTTTTCAGGATCAAAGGGGTCGGCTTCAGGGGGAACCCTATCCCAGAGCAACTTGGCGTTAGTGCCCAGACCCCCGAGATAAAGCTCGGTATCTTTGGGGTCGGTTTCCACCCTCTCAACGCTTCCACGGGTTAGATCAATTTCTAAGTTATACCCAGTCTCTGCGTACCTCATTTTTTTCCTCACCAGAGTGATACCGCCGACCTGCGGCAATTAAAGCTCTTCGATCTCTGATACGCCGCAGCCTGCTGCGGGTAGTTTCATTTCCGCTGATGTCTGTGTCGCATTCGGCTAGGATGCTAATTACGGGCAAGCTTTTCGGGAATTCCGCCATACAAACCGTTCTCAATCCAGCCAAACGAGTTTGACACGGCAACCCGCCCCGTGCCTAAACAGGCATAGGCGGACATTGATGCCATTCAACCTTTAGTTTCCTATCCGCCAACTCCTCGCCATACGCCTCCAGTTCGAACTTTCTGCGTTTTTCACCAGGAGAAGGGTGCTTGGATTCGCTAATCGGTTTTCTTGTGACACCAGAAGCACCGCAAATCACTTAAGAAAACAGCAACTTTTCCTAAAAACAGTTACATTATAGCCATATCGTAACTATTTGTCAAAATAATTTAAAGAGGCCAACACTTTAGTGCGCTAGGGCCTAGATTTGCATTGCCTCGTCTCTGCCGCAAAGGAGACAGCAATATAATTACGTTTATTATCATATAGTTACCTACAATGATCTCAATGCGGCGGCGGTGGGGCGGGCACTGGGCTTTAAGCGTATCGCCACCTACAGCAAAACCTTCCCCAAAATGGAGTGGGTTCGGGGAACCCTTGCGGGCATAGGCGTTCATGCCCTTAAGGACCTTATCCCGACAAGCTTTCGGGATTTCCCTGGCCAGGACTTTGCCGATACCAAGATTAATTAATTTGTTTTGGAGAGTTAGTCTGTAAGCCCTTGGTTAGTTTCAAGAATTAATTCTGAGTCTTGCGTCCTAGATTAAGACGAATGGCCGCACCCTTGTCAGGATGGGCCATTAGGCAACGAAATGGATTTGCCTGCTCATAAACTACACAGGCTGGCAGTCCACCCGCCACAGGCACTCCATGATGCCACATTCTGGTATCCGGCTAAAGCAAGCCACGTTGCCTTCAGCCACCTGGATGGCCCAGATAAGCTCGTCCTTTTTCATCTTACTGTAGCCGCTAACACCCATATCCTTGGCCGTGGACTTTAGGTTAGCCAAGCTGGTGGGCTTGCCACCGGTCTTCTTGGGGCCGGCGCTTTTCTTCTTGGCCGAGGCACTCTTGCTCGCGGGCATTTCGGAATCCTCCTCTATATAAAAAGAACCATTTCGCCGGAACCTCCGACACCTCCCTGGTCCCCTTTAAGTAATTATACACCCACAACCTTGGGTGCCAATACAAGGTATCTTTACTCGCACCCGGATGCCCCACAAAAGTAACAGGTGCGGCAGCCGCCATCGGTGGCCAATTCTCCTCCGCAACGAGGACAGCGGTTGGGGCCGCTTAGCGATGAAGGGGGAGGTTCCCGGCCCGGCAAAGGCGCCAGTTCCAGCACTTGCCTGCCCCTGCTGCCGTGGCGGAAAACAGTGACGCCTTTTAGACCCAATTCAGCCGCCAGCCGGAAAACCTGGTCAACCGACTCTGCCGGAGCCGTGGCGGGCAGGTTGACGGTCTTACTAACGCCGTTGTCGGTATGGGCCTGAAAAGCCGCCTGCACTTGCAGATGGCGGCTGGGAGGTATCTCGTGGGCCGTCGCGAAGAGCTGGGCCGCCTCTAGTGGCAGGCCAGAGACCGCCGCTGCCCGGCCGACTTTTCTGAGCGCCTGCAGGTTGGCCTGGTTGTCCAAGCCTAATTTGACCAAACGCTTTTTAAAGCGCGGGTTGAGTTCCACCAGTTCCTCGCCATCCAAAAGCCTTCTGGTGAAGCAAAGAGCGAAATGGGGCTCTATCCCCGATGAGCAACCCATGAGAAGCGATAGGGTGCCGGTGGGCGCCAAGGTGGTCACCGTGGCGTTGCGCATGTGGGCATAACCTTTTTGGCGCAACCGGCTGTTGGGAAAGGCCGGGAAGCTGCCCCTGGATTTGCCCAGCTCGGCGCTGGCCGCCCGGGCTGCCTCGCTGATGCGGGCCATGACTTCGCCACCAAGTTCAACTGCCTGGTCCGAATCGTAGGAAATATCCAGATCTAATAGTAGGTCGGCGAAGCCCATTACACCCAGGCCCACCTTACGGGTAAGCCGGGTGGCCTTGGCAACCTGGGTCAAAGGAAACCGGTTGATTTCTATACAGTCGTCCAGGAAGCGCACCGCCAAGCGAGCCGCCTCTTCCAGGGCCGGGTAGTCGATGGCCCCTGCTTTTACGAACCGGGGCAGGACCAAGGATCCGAGGTTGCAGGATTCAAAGGGCAATAGCGGCTGCTCACCGCAGGGATTGGTAGCTTGAATCACCCCCAGGGCCGGCGTGGGGTTGGCCTGGTTGATGGGTTCGAAGAACGCCAAGCCGGGCTCTCCCGAAGCGTGGGCTTGG
>CAZDRW010000425.1:0-3797 GCA_964507555.1 uncultured Desulfarculaceae bacterium | reverse complement strand
ACGATGTTCCAGGGGATTTCCTCCAGGTCATTCACCTTGAGCACGTCGCCCAGGAAGAAAAGCATGGTGGAAACCAGGATGATGCCTGGGCGGCTCACCGAGCCCAAGGCCGGCACAAAGCTCTTGGCCATGAACAGGCCGACCACCATGAGAGTCACCGCCAGCACGTACCATTCTTTTTTGGTCATGGAGCCCTGCTGGGCAGAGAGCCGGTCCACGCGCTCACGCAGGTTGTCGATGCGGGCCCTCTCAGGCTTGAAAATCACCATGATGAGCGCCCAGAGCAGAAACATCATTACCCAGCCCACGGGCATCATGAACTTGGACAGCTCGAAAAAGGACACGTCCATGCCGGTGGCCGCGTTGTAGAAGCCCACCGCGGCCACGCCGCGGGCCGCGCCCAAAAAGGTGCAGATAGAGCCGGCGCCCGCCACCCAGGCCATGCCTATGAACAAGGCCTTGCCGAACTTAGTGGTTTCGTCCCTATCGGTATAGAGCTGATGGATCGCCACCAACAGGGGAAACATGGCCGCCGCCACCGCGGTGTGGGCCATGAAGTGGGTCATGAGGGTTATGCACACGAACACGCCCAAGAGGATCATGCTGGTGCGCTCGCCCACGATTTTAAGCATCCTGTAGGCCAGCCGCTGAGTAAGGCCGCTTTTGGTGAAGGCCATGCCCAGGACCACGGAGCCGAAGATGAACCAAACCGCAGGGGACAGGAAGTCCTTCAGCGCGTCGTCGGGATTGCGGATGGCAAATAGCGCCTGCATCACGCCGATCATGATGGAGACCACGCCGATGGGCACCACCTCGAACACCCACCACAAGCCGGCTAAGAGGAAAAGGCCCATGGCCATCTGGCCTTGCCGGCTAAGGGCAAAGTGCTTGCCCGCCGAGTCAACCGCGTCGGGCAACTGTGGCATACTTGCGAACAACCAAAATAGACCAAGGCCCACCGCCACGAATATCCACTTTTTCCAGTTGAAGGCTTTTTTCTGGGGGGCCAAGGAAATGTCATTCGGCATGGGGGGAAGTCCCCCTGCGCTATGGCTATTTGCTGCAGTCATGTTCTACGCCCTCCCTACGGCGCTTGGTGCTGATTTATCAGCGTCATAGGGCTCCTTTCGCGCTTTAGCGCGGTTCAGGGAACCCCAGGGGAGATAAATAACTGAACCGGGGCCGTTAGGCACGGCCCAAGCTCTAATTTACTTTGCGTGCGGCGCTACCAACGCCATAGATTGTCTGCTGGGGCATTGTGCATCCTGCCCCGCTGGAGTCCTTTCCCGCCGGGCCTAACCCAGTGAATAGCTAGAGCACACTACGATAAAAACCAAGTTTGTGCAAGAGTGCACTTAATGATTGGCCCCAATTTGGCCCCCAAAATGTTGCAACCTGCAACAATGCCTTTGGCACCATTAATTAACTAATCGGTAACACAACCGTCACTTATTGCAAGAAATTTTCTGCTAGGCTTTCGATGGACAAGGAAGAGGCTTGCAGAAAAGAGCCGTTTCGTGGTGGGGACCGGACGACTGGCGGCTAACCCGAAAAAGGAATAACAAACAAAACTATTGCTGCCTGTATGAGGACCGCTATGAAATCAAGCTCGCCTAACCTGGCTGTATTCAGCCGGGACCGTTGCTGGCAAACCATGCTGGAACACGCCGGCCTTACCCTAGGCAGCCAGCTGCTTTTCCTGGGCCAAGACCTAACCGCAGGCACGGAAACCGAACTGCAGGCCGCAGTGTGCGGCCCCTCAGAAAAGGTCGACCTGCCCCAGACCATTCAAAGCTCCAACTTTTTTCACAACTTGATCCGACGTCACCGCCGGGGTGAAGCTCCCCGCAGTGCGCTCAACGAGTTGGAGGGCTATCTCAACGACAACCCTGACGGCATATGGGAAAACTCCTGGGTGCGCATACCCAGCCGGCTTTTAAACAAATATGCAAACTGCATTTTAAACCGGGATTTTCTGGCCGACAAATCCCGGCCCGAACTTGGCCAACGCAGCGACCTGAGCCGTTTCATTAGCCAGGCAGCCGGAGAAGAGTGGCTCAGGATACCGGTCAGCTACTTGCTTAAACTCAGCCTGGCCCAAGTGCTGGGCGGCCAGGACCACCTGCCCTCTCTGATAATGGAAACGGGCAGCAAATGCCTGAAAAGCTTTTCCAGCGACAACACTTCCCCCGAGACCTGTTCATTCTACATTATCGCCGGGCGGAAAAACGGCTTGGGTCCTGCGGTGGCCAAGGAAGCGGCCATGCGCCATCTGCTTTGCCAACTGCTGACCCAACATGCCGAACACAGCCTGGGACTAAAGGACTCCGGACAAAGACCCCAGGTCTATTTGGCGCCATCGCCGCCATCGCGCCAAAGGCGTTTGAACGACTGCGTGCCGGACAGCTTCTATAGGGAGCTGTTCATGAGCCCCTGCCTTTCGGGTTGGGACCGGGGTGAAGACAAGCACCGCTACATGCACCTCTGTCACCAGGTACTCTCGCGCAGCCAGTTGAACGCAGTGGCAAAGCTCAAGGAGGCGGGCATCATCACCCGCAACCTGGTGGTGCTGCCCAACATTTCCAACACCTGCCTGGCCAACAACGGCATCCACTTGAGCCTGGGCTCCCGAAGGCTGGGCCAGGCTCTGGCAGATCCTGACTCCGGCTTTGGGCCGGCCCAGGAAAAATATCTGGCCGATCTGGTCACAAAAGCGATGGAGCACTTCCTGCCGCTTTTCGTGGGGACCTATTCCGCCGCGCCCCTGCGCCTGGCCTTCAGCGACTTTCATCCCGAGCGCGCCCTGGGCTTCTTGCCCCACGAACTGGATTTCACCCATTTGCGCATGCTCTGGCGGCGCTGGAAGAAAAAGGCCAAGCTTAAAGTGCTAGGACGGCCCCTTACCCCTTTCGGGCCCCTGTGGCTGGACCGCAATTTGGCTCGCCTCTTGGGCTTGCGCGGAGATTTGGTGCCGGACTTCCGCCTGCTGGACTACCTGGCCTGCCTTTTGTCCACCGACTCGGCTCCGGGCCTGGACGGCACCTTGGGCAACCACGAACGGCTCTTGGCCGATCTTTCCGAAGCCGGTGTGTTCGACAGCAAAATGGCCATGTATCTGCTCTACCGCCAGCGGGAATATGCCAAAATGGGGTTCAGCGGATTCGAAGGGCGCCACTACAGCCTGTTCCCCAGTTTCATGGAGGACTTGGCGCCCGCGGCTGATCTGCAGGCCTTGGTGACCGCGCTTTGCTACCGCTATGCGCTCTCCGGACGCATCAGCCACGCCCTCATTCCCGACGGGCCGGAGCTGGAAAGCGAGCGGCGCCAGATATTTTTTGGCGCGGCGGTGGGCGTGCCCACCTTCTTCGTGCGCAGCGACACGCCCAACCTTTTCCTGAAAATGATTGTGGAGCGCTGCCGCCGGGTGCGGCCCAGCCGGAGGTATCCCGGCTACCTGCGCGTGCACAACCTGGAATACCGCCGGGCGCTGCTAGGTCTGATCAGGGAGGACGGCGCCCTATTGGGCGAAGCGCTGGGCCTGGAAGAGATACTGCGCGACTTGGCCGACCGCCTGGAGGATTGGCCCCGCCGCTCGGCGGCGGGGCGTCTCACCGCCGGCGTGCTGGACGAGCTTAACCTCAAGGATCCCCTGAAAGCCCCGGCCGACGAGTTCAACCTGGCGGCGGAGCGCTATTACCGCACCACCCTGCTCGCCTCCCACATGGGCGAGGGCTTGGACAACCTGGCGGCCGACCTCCACGCCTTGCAATCCGCGCCTGCTCTGGCTCCCAGCCCCC
>CAZDRW010000424.1:0-3807 GCA_964507555.1 uncultured Desulfarculaceae bacterium | reverse complement strand
TCCCCATCATCCTTTGCCCGCCTGAGACCTCGGGCTGGTACGCCAAGGAGATCAAGACTCCGGCCGACTTCAAGGGCATCAAGATGCGCTTCTACGGCCTGGGTGGATCGGTCATCGAGAAGATGGGCGCCTCGGCCACCATGCTTCCCCCGGCCGAGATATTCCCCTCCCTGGAAAAGGGCGCCATCGACGCGGCCGAATTCTCCAGCCCCTATGTGGACGAGAGCCAGGGCTTCTACAAGGTGGTCAAGTACAACTACTTCCCCGGCTGGCATCAGCAGACCTCGATTCACGAATTGATCATCAACAAGGACGTGTGGAACAAGCTCACCCCGGCCCAGCAGGCCATGATAGAGCTAGGCGTGCGCGCCTCCCTGTTGCAGACCCAGGCCATCGGCGAAGGCAGCCAGGGCGCGGTCATCAAGAAGAACGCGGAAAAACGCGGCGTGAAAAACATGTACTGGTCCGACGAGATGCTCGCGGCCTTCATGCAGGCCTGGACCGAGGTGGTCAAGGAGCAGACCGCCAAGGATCCCATGTTCAAGAAGACCTGGGATGACCTGCAGGCTTTCCGGGCCGAGTACAAGGTTTACAGCGACCTTGGCTTCCTGCCCCGCACCAAGAAAAAGTAGCGGGCCGGTAACCGGTTGAATGAACCACCCCGCCGCGAGCAGCGAGGTATTAGACCCGAGACCAAAAAAATAACGCTTGATGGTTGCTCGGGCAGGTTCAGCGCAACCTGCCCGAGCGGCAAGGTTTTCGGCAAGAAAGCGGCGGCGGGGCGCCAAACAGTCTCGCGCCGAGGGTGAAACATGCAGGAATACACTCGCACGCCACCTAGGTTTTGCGAAGCCATAGACACGCTCATAGACCGCCTGGGCTCCGTGACTTATTGGCTCAATTCGGTATTGATCGTAAATATCGTGGTGCAGGTGATTTTGCGCTATGCGCTGGGCGAGGGAAAGATTTGGCTGGAGGAGCTGGAGTGGCACTTATACGCGGTGTTGCTCCTGGTGGGTCTGTCCTATTGCCTGGTGTCGGACACCCATGTGCGCCTGGACATTTTTTTCCGCAATTTTTCCGAGGAAAAAAAGGAATACGTCGACCTTTTCGGCATGATCTTTCTGGTCCTGCCCTTTTTCACCGTGGTGTTCGTCCACGGCTTGGACTTCCTGGCCACCGCCTGGCATGTCAATGAAAGCTCGCCCCATCCCCTGGGGCTGCCCTATTGGTGGATCATTAAAACATTTATTCCCCTGACCATGTTCATGGTTCTTCTAGCCGCTCTATCCAGAATAGTCCGCGCGGTAATGAACATTGCACAAATCAAAAAGGAACAGCGGCAAGGATTATAAGCCATGGAGTTCACCGATCTGCTTGTCATACTCATGCTGGCCACCTTTATCGGCCTCTTGATGACCGGTTTTCCCATCACCTTCACCTTGAGCGGCCTGGCGGTGGTGTTCGCCATGGTGGGCTATTTGTCGGATATGTACCTGGACACCACCACCGGCCTGGATTTCGGCGTGCTGGGCATGATCGTCATGCGGGTGTTCAAGCTCATGAGCAACTGGGTGCTGGTGGCCATTCCGATGTTTGTGTTCATGGGGCTCATGCTGGACCGCTCGGGCATCGCCGAGACGATGATGAGCGCCATGCAGGAGCTTTTCGGCAAGGTGCGCGGCGGGCTGGCCATCTCGGTGGCGGTGATCGGCATCATCCTGGCCGCTTCCACCGGCATCATCGGCGCCTCGGTGGTGCTCTTGGGCGTGCTGGCCCTGCCCATCATGCTGCGCCAGAAATACGACAAATCCCTGGCCCTGGGCACGGTGGCCGCCTCGGGCACCCTGGGCATCCTGATCCCCCCCAGCATCATGTTGGTTATCATGGCCGACCAGTTGAACCTCTCGGTGGGGGACTTGTTCATTGGCGCGGTCTTTCCCGGCCTAATCCTGGGCGTGCTCTATATCCTTTACATAGTGCTGACCGGAATTTTCAAACCCGATCACGCGCCGCTGCCCGAGGATTGCCAAAAGGTCTCGTTAAAAGTCGTAGTGAATGTCTTCAAGACGGTGCTGCCTCCCTTCGGCCTGATCATATTGGTGTTGGGCTCCATCTTCGCGGGCATCGCCACGCCCACCGAGGCCAGCGGCGTGGGCGCCTTGGGAGCCACCCTTCTGGTCTGGTACAACAAGAAATTCACCTTCAAGGTGTTCAAGGAAGTTAACAAGTCCACCTTTCAGACCTGCGGCTACATCTTCGGCATCTTCTTCGGGGCCCAGGCGTTCGCCCTGGTGCTGCGCATGCTGGGCGGCGACGAGTTCATCGAAAGGGTCCTGTTGGGCCTGCCTTTCGGGCCGCTGGGCATCATCGCCTTTATCCTGGCCATGGTTTTCTTCATGGGCTTCTTTTTGGACTGGATCGAAATCAGCCTCATATTCCTGCCCCTTCTGGCCCCGGTCCTGCCGGGCCTGGGCCTGGAGGTCAACGGTTTCGGCGTCATAGAAAAGCCGGAGCTGGTCTGGTTCGCAGTGCTGGTGGCGGTGACCCTGCAAACCTCGTTCCTCACTCCGCCCGTGGGATTCACCATATTCTTCCTGCAGGGCGTGGCGCCCAAGGGCGTGGTGCTGCTGGACATCTACAAGGGAGTCGTGGGTTTTGTAATTCTGCAGATCATCGGACTGGTGCTGGTGTTCCTGTGGCCGCAACTGGTGCTTTGGCTGCCCGCCCTGGCCTACGCGAAATAGCTGGACCACGCAGCTGCTGATCCTCTTTATGGGCACGTTTTGGCAAGACAAGGAACTCGATCATGATCGACATACAAAAGCTTGAAATAACCACCTTGACCGACAACGGGGTGGCGGACATAGAGTATCTGGCCGAATGGGGGCTGAGCCTGCATTTAAGCATTGAAGGCGAAACCGATATCCTATTCGACACCGGCTACGGCAAGGCCTGCGTGCCCAACGCCGATGCCGCCGGCATCGACCTGAGCGCTTGCAAATGCATCTGCCTCAGCCATGGGCACAGCGATCACACCGGCGGACTGCTGCCGGTGCTAAAGCAAATCAGGCAGGCCGATTCAGGGCGCAAGGAGGTGGACATCTATTGCCACCCCGCCGCGCTGGAGGAACAATACGTCAAGCACACGGACACCTATTTCTACCGCGGGATTCCCTATCACATCGCGGAACTGCAAAGACTTGGCGCGCGTTTCCACACCTCGGCCGAGCCCAGATGGCTTGAGGAGGATATCGTGATGAGCGGCGAGGTGCCCCTGCGCACCGACTTTGAAGCGCCGTCGGACATCTGTTTCCTCAAGATCAACGGCGAGTACCAGCCCAGTCCGGTGCAGGACGACCAGGCGCTTTTCATACGCACCAACCTGGGCCTGGTGGTGCTCTCCGGCTGCGCCCACCGGGGGATCATCAACACGCTTTTGCACGCCAGGGAAATAACCGGCGAGGAGCGAATCCACCTGGTGGTAGGCGGGACCCATCTTTTGAACACGCAAATGCATCAGCAGGAAAAAACCGCGGACATGCTGCGCGAACTTGATGTGCAAAAAATCGGGGTTTCGCATTGCACCGGTCTCAAGCCGGCTTGTTATCTTGCCCAACGGCTGGGCATGGAAAGGTTTTTCTTCAACAACGCGGGCACGGCTATCAGCTTCCCGGGTGGAGACATAAATATCAACGCCTTTGAAAAGGCTTAAAACTCACGCCGTCTTGACCCGCAACTGTTAAGAGGTGTGACCTCCCCCCAGTAAACGGTACCGCTGAAAAGTAGAGGATTCTGGCATAATGG
>CAZDRW010000423.1:0-3813 GCA_964507555.1 uncultured Desulfarculaceae bacterium | reverse complement strand
TCACCCCATAATCGCGCTCAAGCATAACCACCAGCTCCAGGATATCAACCGAGTCGATGCCCAAGCCTTCATCGAAAAAGGTGGTCTCCTCGGTAATCTCTTCAAGCTTCACATCAAACAGGCCCAAAATGTCGATGATCTTTTCGGCCAATTCCCCCACAAGATTATCCATCTCTGCCTTGCCTCTTTGTTAGCTTTTGGATGCCATAATGCGTGAGCGCCGCTCCGGTCTGGGCACGTCGCGGATCACGTCCAGAAATAGTTTTGTCATGCGCAGGTTTTGGGGTTCCTTGCCATAGAAGGCCTCCCAAGCCTCGTGATATATTTTTTGCAACCGGTCCGGGCTTATGCGCCGTGGCTGGTAGACAACATTGGCTGCGTTGTAATGTGACCAGTCCCGGTCGAAGATGCGGCCTTCCGCTTCCATCTGCTCCCATACCTTGGTCCGAGGAAACGGTGTCAGCACAGTGAACTCGGCCAGGTCCAAGTCTATGGTCAAGAGGAAGTCGATCAAACGCAGCAGGAAATCCTCGTCGTGGTCATCCATGCCCATGAGGATGGTGCCTTCCACCGCAATGCCGTGGTCGTGGTACATCTTTATGCGGTCCTTGATCTTTTCTGAGATATCGAAAACCGCGTGATAGACGTACCAGCAGCCGCTTTCCCTGGCCAGTTTCAATAACGAGGGGTCGGGGCTTATGGGGTGGGATATCCAGCGCTTGCCGGCTGACTTAAGATTACTGAAAAGCTCTCGCTGGTAGTCCTCGCTCTGCTCCAAGGAGCTATCCACGATGAAGATCAGCGGTTGGCAACCCTCAAGCTCGCTGACCACCTGGGCCCACGGCCTGATGCGGTGCTTATTCTGGCCCGTATAGGGCACGCAGCAAGGCGGGCACGAGAAGCGGCAGCCGCGCGAGGTTTCCACCAGGTCCACCAGTTCCCAACCCTTGTAGCTATAGTGCGCTTTCTTGTCGTACAGATCCCGGCGCGGCTTGGGAAGGCTGGCGATATCCGGCAAGTTCATCCCGTCATACTGCCTTTGCAGGCGGCCTTCCTGGAAATCACGGATCATGCGGGGGATGGCGTCTTCGCCTTCACCCACCACGATGGCGTCGGCGTGCTGGGCCGCTTCCTCGGGGCACAGGGTGACATGCAAGCCGCCCATGACCACCGTCTTGCCGCGCTGGCGGAATTCGCTGGCCAGCTCATAACCCCTGGTCGCCATGCAGGTGAGCGGCATGGAAATGCCCACCAGGTCGTAATCGCCGTCCAAGTCCACGGGCTGAACGTTTTCGTTGGTAACTCCCACCGTCACATCCGATGGCACGCAACCCGCAGCCTGGATAGGGCCCAACAGCGGCAGGTTGAACAAATTCTGGCCAGGCAATTTGGGCCATGAAGGAGCGATGATCTGAAAGTGCATTTAACAGCCTATCTCTTTGCAGCTTAATAGACCCTATTTTACAAGGGCATTGTCTTTAACAAGTAAAACGCCTTGACCAACTTTTTGATCCCCGCATTGGATCTTGAAGAACACCTCGTTTGTAGTGGCCATGCTCGCGGTGTTCAAGGAAATGGTTAGTTCATCACCAGGTCCCATCAGCTTGGTGAAACGCACCTTGCGGAAACCAGCGATGCTTTCCCGCGTCAGGTCGATGCCTTCCATGGCCAGCTGCACCACGGACGCAAGCATGGCCACCCCCGGCAACACGGGGTATCCCGGAAAATGGCCGGAAAACCAGGACGCCTCCCCCCCAAACGTCACGCAAGCTTCCAAGTTTTCAGGATTGGTGCGCGAAATGGGGCTTAATGGCGCCCATGGATTTGGCATCGCAATACCTAATGCTTACGGTTGCGGATAATGTAGTCTATGACATCCTGCACCGTGCGGATCTTCTGCAATTCCTTTCGATTGGGAGCAACGTTGAGTTCGGATTGCATTCTGGATGCCAAATCCAGTGCGTCGATGCTGTCCATTTCCAGATCTTCGAACAGATTAGCCTCGGGTCTTATCTTTTCCACAGGTATTTCAAATTCACTGGAAAGATAGTCAGTGATGATTTTTAATATTTCTGCCTGATCCATTAACGTTTCCTAATTTGGGCATAATCCGCAGCCGTTTTGGGCTGGTTGGTTATACTTAGTTGTCGCTTCCCGCAGAGTTAATATTACCCAGATCGGTTATTGCATTAGGAGCCGTTTCAGGGCAAGCTTTTTCAATCCAATTCCGGATTAACCAGCCTAGTAAAGCCCTGGCATATCTAATGTTATCCGGTCCGGCTATCCACATGCCGATACCCCAAATCCCCCATGAAACCGCATAGGTCGCAGGCCCTCCTATCAGGAAAACCAGCGGGTCCCGTACATAGATAGCCACCAAGCCAAACACACCCACCGCCGGCCAGCCCATGATCATACTGATCCCAATCAGGCTGACCCCAAACACTAGCCGGGAGGACGGCGGCTTTTTGAACACAGCCAAGTCGGCCCGCTCTTCCAACGTTCGCCTGCCAAAGCTGGTGCGTGAAGCAAATCGCGCTAGGGGTGTGAATAGGCCCATAAACAAACTATCTCTTATGTGTTACCCAAGAGAGTTTAGCTCAAGCAGCAGAGCGCTGGTCTTGCGCTTCTGCCGTATTGCCATTCAACATCTCATCCAGATTGACCAGGTTAAAGCCGCTTTCAAGCAGGCGGATGATGAGCTGCTCAACTAGCTCAAGCAGCCGGCCGGTGTCCACGCCACCATCGTGCAGTAAAACTATACTACCGTTACGTACCCGGGCCATGATTCTTTGCAGCACGGCCTCCACCGGGTTGTCACGGTCGCGGGATCTTATATCCCAGCCAACACAGACCAGCCCGGACTTTTTCAGCACCCGGCCCAGGTGGGGATTGCTCAGGCCCACCGGAGGCCGGAACCATGGCGGTGTCTGACCCGTGGCCCTGGCTATGGCGTCCTGGGTGCGCGCGACTTCCTTCATTAACCGGCGGCCCCAAAGGAAATTGGTCCACCAAAAGTGATTAAACGTGTGGTTGCCCAGACTGTGCCCGGCTCGCGCTATAGCTTGAGTAAGGCCGGGATGGGCTTCCACCTTTTCGCCCACCAAGAAGAAGCTGGCCCGCACGTTGTGCCTCGCCAGCAACTCCAACAAGGGCAGGGTAGTGGCCGGGTCAGGGCCGTCGTCAAAGGTAAGCGCCACCTGCTTGCCGCCCGGCTCGCCCCGGCAAACCATGTTAAGGAAAAACCCCATGCGGGGACTGGCGATCCCCAGGCCCATGATGGCCAGATAAACAGCTATCATCACACCCCAGACTGCGGTCAGCCAGGCGCTAGGCCCCATAACCAGCGAAGCAGATACCAGAATCGCCAACGCGGTCAGTGATGTGGCGATAAAAGGGCTCATTGTTTACTGGGGTTTTATGGGCGACATCTTGTAGTCGATAAAAGCCCGTTCTCCTGTTTGCCAGGGCACCTGCTCAAGATATACATGCCAAGGCATTCCCGGAGTCACCTGGAGCTTGACATAGTAGACCTTGCCGGGCTTGATCTCCATCTGAGACCTGGCGTAGTTGCTGGTTCTGATGGGTGACTTGGGGCCATGTCCGGTCCATTCGGCTTCCTGCACTTCCAGGCAGGTGATATCCAGTGGGCCGGGGGGGGCAACATAGGTGAAAAAGGATGCAGCGGGCACAATGGACAAAGACTTGTCTTGCACCTTCACCCTGGCGTCAATCATATTGGTAACGAACAGAGGTTCCCTATAAACGTATATCAGCGCTTTTCCCATGGGCACCCGTTTTTCCACGGGGCGC
>CAZDRW010000422.1:0-3813 GCA_964507555.1 uncultured Desulfarculaceae bacterium | reverse complement strand
TTAGGATTTTCTACGATGCAAGCCGCGCAAGCACGCCGGGGTTCAGCGAGGCACAAGCCAAGGTCTATTGGTGCGCCTTGGCTCATTTGGAGCCTCAAGAATTTATAGACGTATTCAATTCAGTTGACTTGGCTGGCATGGATTCTTGGCTCAGCCAACGGGCCGCCTAGGCTGAACGATTTTTCCTTGGATAATATACAGCGTGTTCTTTAAGCCGCTGGGGCAGGCAGGCCTTGCCATGCCAAGCAGCTAGGCGGTCAATCGGCCATTTCGCCCAGATGCTCACCTATGGCCCGCCAGCGCCAAGCGAACTCGGCTGATAAGTCTGGCAGCAGCTCCACCCGCTGCAACCTGGGGCCGGCCGGGCCCTGGCTTTCCAGCACAACTTCCAAGCGCACCGGTCCTGCGGTGACCTGTCCGGCCAATTCCACCTCGCTCTGGCCGGCATCCAACACTGACTCGGCAATATCGGCCACCAGCACGCCGGGGCGGTGGGCCACCAGTTTCAGGGTAGCTTTGCCGGCCTGCGCGGATCGCTCCCAGGCGATGCGGGCGCGCAGACGGAGGAAACCGGGCAGGAACTCCTGTTTGAGCCAAAGGTGGTGCTTGTGTTCCAGTATTTCCTGTTGGGCCGGATCGATCCCGTCCTGGCATTTGCCGCCCCACCAGCCAGTTTCCTGGGGCCAAACCACTCTGCGCCAGGTTAGCACCGCCGGTCCCAGTCCGGTGAGGGCGGCAAGGCGGGCTGGCAGGTCCGAACCGGCGGCCTGGCCCAACGCCTTGTAAAGACCCAAAAAGCCGGGGGCGCTTGCTTTAACCTCGTTGAGCACTTGGGCAGCCTGATCTTTCCGTCCTTGGCGGACCAGGGCGGCGGCCCAGATCAAGCCGGCTTCGGGGCAGCCGTCTTGCCGCCAGGCTTCAGGAGCCACGGAGTTGATCTGTGACCAAGCTCCCATGCGCAGCAGCATGGGGAGCATGCCTTGGGGTTGGGGGAACACCCCCACCCAGACCGGCTCGTTATCGTTCCAGTCCAGGCCGACCGTATAGGTCCTGGGCACGAGCGGTACTGGCGATCTTAAGAGGTAAGCCAGGCCGGCCGCGGGCTTTGCCGGCCAGCTTTCCAGGGCAATGCTGAGGCCGGGCCCCAGGTTCAAGCGGCCGCGCCCTTTTCCCAGGGCGATATAAGCCACCCGCCCCACGGGCTCCTCCTGGGCAAAGGCAATAAGTTCGCGCCGGCGAGGCTGATTTAGCAATTCCCCGGGCAGCGAGCGGCTGAAGTCTGTGTTCCAGAAAGCGTAGCGCCGCTGGTCCACTCTAAAAAGCGGCAGCGCCACTTTGCCGCTATAACCGGGACTGTCGGGCCGGTAAAGGGCCACCCGGGGATGCTCCCAATAGGTATGCAGCACCTGAAGGTCCATAAGGGGTTTGATGGTATTGCGCGGCAGTTCTAGAGCGCTCCAGCCTTCTTCCAGCACCAAGGCGTCGGCTTGATCCGGAATCCGGCCTTGGCGAAGCTCTTCGCCGATATCATTGGCTTCCGCGCCGGGTCCGTCCGCCACGCACCAATCGGTGTAGGCTCCCGAGAACCCCATCTCGGCTTTGATGCGCTCGCCGGGCCTGGTGAGGCAGGCAAGCCAGGATTCGGCGGACTGGCGATTATCTTCCACCCTGGCTACCCAGGCGTCGCTTAAGGCTGTCCAGGACTGCGCCACCAGGAAAAGGCCGATCAAGATGGGTGCCAGCTTGTCAAGAAATTTCCTTTGGGAGGACCAGACCAGAAAGGGTCCCAAGGCCGCGGCAAGGGCCAAATTGAGATAGACCGTGAGATTGACGAAATCCCATTCCCTAAGATAACGGAGCCGAAATACGTATATGAAAATTATGGAAAGTACGGCGGGAACCAGGAATAAGAGGTCTTCCTTGCGCCTGCGCCTGACCAGGAAAACCAGGCCTGCCACCGCGGCTATAAGCCAGGGCAGGTGGAAACGATGCATCAAGCCGGTGAAGGAGTATTGCAGGCCTGGCCAAACGGAGAGCCAAAAGCCCGCGTTATATTGTTCTGCGCTCATGGCTGAAATGTTTTGCAGCCAGCTATCGATATCGAGCCATGCATAGGGAGTGCCGATTAAGACGCCCAGCGCGGCCGCCGCCAACAGGACCAGCGGCATCCACAACCGCCGGGGAGCCGCCAAGAGCCAGGCGGCAAAACCCGCAGCCAGGATATAGCCGCCATATATTTTGGTGGCCGCGGCCAGGCCCGCAAAGAGTCCAGCCAAGAGGCAGTCCCACCAGCGCTTCTCCTGCATCAAGCGCACTGAAAAAAAGAAGCTGAGCACCACCCAAAAGGTTTGAGGCACCTCTCCCATGGCCTGGCGCGAATAGGTTAGATGCATGGGGTCGATGGCTAGAAGCAAAGCCGCGCTCAATCCTGCCCAAGGCCCCCAAAGCCGCCGCGCCGCGAAAAAACCGATAAGGGGTATGGCTGCCCCCAAACAGGCGCCGATGCTGTGGGCGGCCAGCACCAGATTAGCTGAATCAGGTACGGCTCCCAAGGTCAAGAGAGGCGGTTGGCCGGCCAAGGGTGCCAAGTACCAATACAGTTGGATAAGGCCTGCGAACAGATAGATGTGCCCCACAGGGTAAGAGTTGGGGGGCATAAGGTTACCCTGCATGAAGTAGTGCATGAGCTGAAGCTGCTTGGGGGTGTCGCAGTGAGCGATCATATCGGGAAGGCCGTAGTTTACGCCGCTGAGGCGCAAGAGCAGCCCTGCGATGACCACAGCGCCGACGAAAAGGGGGATTAGCTTTTCTATTATCCTGGCGCCCGAAACTTCTCGCGAGGGCCGCACAAAGGGGAAAAGGGCGATGACGGCAATAGCCCACAAAACGGGGAGCAGCCAATAGGCATCGGCCGAGGCGAGAGCAGACCAAAAAGGAACCAGCAGCGCGCTTGCCGCCAAAAGCGCCCAGCCCGTCAGTTTGCTGGCCCAGTGCAATGACAACCTAGTAATTTTATTTAATAGAAAAGCCGCGGCAATTGTGAGGAGCATTGCGCCCAGGGCTCCGCCGATGGAACCCAGCCAGAGCCTCCAGGCAGGATGCTTAAAGCTGATGTGGCTTAGATAGTGGAGTTGGCTGCAAAGGCCCAGGGCGGCTCCGGCGATGGCGGCCCAGAACAAACCCCAAAAGGAAGGCGGAGCAATGAATTGGAACTTTCGCGGCGTCATCAGACTCCTGGTTTCGAATTTTCTTGCGGGGCGAGCCCGTCCGTTTTTATCAGGTCGATCATTATATCGTAACGCCTGGTGAGGAAACATAACAGGTTCTCTACAGTCCGAACCTGCTCTAACCATGGCGGCGATGGGGCTGAGTTAACCGGTTGGTGGACCAGACCTCTACCCATGTCATGGACAACACCCACATCTACAAGGTCATGGAAGAGGCTGCCGGCGTGAGCCGCTAACGACCCTTTGCTTTAAGCAAGAAACCCCGGGAAGTCCAAGGCTTCCCGGGGTTGTTAACGAAGTGGGTCCGCGTTGCCGCGAAAAGGCAACTGGATCTAGACCGCGTCGATGATGCGTAGGGCCTCCTCGCGGTAGGCGTCCATGATGTAGGGGATGCCGGTGACCATGGCGCATTCTTCGGTAAGAGAGGCCAGGTCGTTGCGGCTCATGAGGTCCACCCGCCATTTGCGGGCGCCGGCCATGAGCTGCTGCAGGCCGACCCTGAGCTTCTCGCCGGCCGAGTAGATGCCGATGGCGCCCAGCGGGAAGTTATCAACTTCCTTGCCGTACTTGGCCTTGAGGTCCTCGT
>CAZDRW010000421.1:0-3818 GCA_964507555.1 uncultured Desulfarculaceae bacterium | reverse complement strand
CAGCCACCCTTGATGAAATCGCAGAAGCTCTCAAAACCATCGGGTATGCAAAGAAGAAATGAGATGGCAATTTGACTAGGCCGCCGTCTTGACGGCGGGGTTTAGAATACGCAAGGGGCGCTTTGGACTGGCAACAGGAAGAAGCGCCCCTTTTTTAATAGGCAATCCAAATGAATAGGGCTACTGTAAAAACCACCCGTATGTTTGCTACAATCAACCTGCGTTTCCACAACACCATAAAGGTGAAGCGATGGGTTCCACCTCTGCCAAGCGACTTCGTCTGGAGCAGGCCGTATTGCGGCTGCAGGAGGTGTTCGCACGTCCGGCCCTGAGGGTCGTGGTGCTGATTTTTGCTCTCGCCCTTTTTTACTGGCCCTTCATATCGCGGATAAGGCCTTGGAGCGGTTGGCATTTATTCATATTTTTCTTCGGCGCCTGGCTGGGAGTGATCTTGCTGCTCGTGGGCATGGGACTCAGCCTGGCCGCGCGGAACAAGCGCCGCCAGGACGATGACGCCGGCATTGGTGAGCGCTGATGCTCTCCAGTTTTGCGGTCATACTGTTCTTTTGCCTTTACATGGGGCTTTTGTACGGCCTGGCGCAATGGGCCGAGCGGCGGGCCGCCATGGGCCAAAGCCTGGTTAACAATCCCCAGACCTATTCGCTATCCCTGGCGGTTTACTGCACGTCATGGACTTTCTTCGGCTCGGTGGGCTTGGCCGCCAGCAACGGGCTGTTGTTCCTGGCCATATATTTGGGCCCCACTTTGGTCATTATCTTCGCTGACGGGCTCTTGCGCAAAATGGTGCGCCTCAAGTCCTCCCACCGCATCACCTCCATCGCCGATTTCGTTTCCGCCCGTTATGAGAAATCCGAGGGCCTGGCCGCGGTGGTGACGATCATCGCCCTGGTGGGCACGGTCCCCTATGTGGCTTTGCAGATGAAAGCGTTTCTGGCCACTTTTGCGGTTATAACCGCTCACGAGGGCGAGACCGGTTCCTGGATAGGCACCCATGTGGGGCCCATCATGGTGGGGCTGATGGTTTTGTTCACCATCATGTTTGGCGTGCGCCGCCTGGACCCCACCGAGCGCCATGAAGGCATGGTCATGGCGGTGGCGGTCGAGAGCTTGGTGAAGTTGGTGTTCTTCTTGGCTGCCGGCGTGTTTGTGGCCTACGTGCTATTTGACGGCGTGGGGGATATCCTGGATCGCCTTTCCCAGGTGCCCGGCCTGGTCGGCGTGGCTGGCGCCGAGGGGCAGGGGGCCGGGGTGCTGACCTGGACCTCCTATCTGATAATTGCCGCCAACGCGATTTTGTTTTTACCCCGCCAGTTTCATATCACTGTGGTGGAAAACCAAAGCGAGAACCACATCCGCTGGGCCATGTGGCTGTTCCCGCTTTACCTGTTTTTGATCAATTTCTTTGTCTATCCCATTGCCATGAGCGGTCTATTGTTGGGCTACCCCGCCTCGCAGGCTGATACCTTCGTGCTGCGCCTGCCGCTGGATTTCGGTTCGCCTGCCTTGGCCCTGGCCGTTTTTATCGGCGGATTTTCGGCGGCCACCAGCATGATTCTCATCAGCGCCATGACCATGGCCACCATGATCTCCAATCATCTGCTGTTGCCCCTGGTGGATTGGATTCCCCAGCTGGGCTTTATCGAGCGTCATCTCCTTAAGGCCCGCTGGCTGTCGGTGGCGCTTTTTATCCTCATGGGCTATTGGTTCGAGCTTTTAGTGGGCGCACATTTCCATTTGGCCAATATCGGTCTCATGGCTTTCGCCGCCATTTTGCAGCTTGGCCCGGCCATGATAGGGGGGCTGTATTGGCAGGGAGGTAATAAAAACGGGGCCCTGCTGGGCTTGACCGCTGGTTTCGCCATCTGGGCCTACACCCAATTGGTGCCGGTTTTCGTTACGGCCGGCTGGTTTTCGCCGAGCATAATGGAACAGGGTTTTTTGGGCATAAGTTACCTGCGCCCTGAAGAGCTTTTCGGCCTATCGGGCTTGGACTCCATCACCCACACCGTGTTTTGGAGCCTGTTGTTTAATGTGGGTTTGTATATCCTGGGCAGCTTGTGGTTGGAGCCGAGCAAGGAAAGCCAAAGCCGGGCCGAGGCCTTTGTGGGGGCGCTTAGCGGCTCCAGCATTTACCGCAGCTTGGGCCGGCATGAGGCATACAGCCCTGTGGCTGACAAGCGCCGCCGCATAGAAAAGCTGTACGCCCGCTATTTTGGGCCGGAAATGGCCACGGAACTCACCGACCGCGACCTTAAGGAAGTGGGTCTTTTCGGAAAGAAGCTGGCCTCCATTACAGAATTGGCTGAGCTCTACGACCTAGTTGAGAAGTCCCTGGGAGGCTCGATCGGTTCGGCCACCGCCCACCGGGCGCTGACCCGGGCGGACTTGTTTTCGCCCTTCGAGGCCGAGGACCTTACCGACCTATATGCCGAGATATTGGCCAACATGCGAGCCCGCCCGGAAGACTTGAAGCGGAAGATAGATTTCTATGAGGAACGCGAAGCCTTGATCAAGGCCCATTCCGAGGAACTAGAGGAAAAGATATCCGAGTTGGAGAAACAGGTGGCCAGACGGCGCGCGGCCGAGCGGCAGCTCCGGGAGTCGGAGGAGCGCTATAGGATGGCCATTGAGTATTCTTCCGACGGCGTGGCCCTGATCCAGGACACCCGCATGCTATTCATCAACCGCAAACTGGCCGAGATTTTCGGATATCCCAGGCGTGGTGACCTGGTGGGCCGGTCGGTGGGGGTGCTGGTGCATGAGCGTGACCGGCAAAAAGTCGTAGCTATCAGTCGGGCGCGGCAGGCCGGCCAGGACGCTCCCACCCGCTATGACTTCATGGGCGTGCGCAAGGACGGCAGCATAGTATTCATCGCGGTGAGCGCCACCATTATCAATTACCAGGGAGAGACCATCAACTTGGTCTATTTACGGGATGTGACCGCCCGCCGCCGGGCCGAGGAGGATATCCGCAACCTTTCCCGCCGTCTTATCGAGGGCATAGAGGAGGAACGCAAGCGTTTGGCCTCGGACCTGCACGATGAGTTCGGCCAAGCGCTGACCGCCCTGCATATGAGGGTGGAATCGCTGAAGGAATCATTGCCCCTCGAGGCTGACAGCCAAAAGGCCAACTGCGTAAAGCTCATAGACACCATAGAGGGCTTGGCGGAAAATGTGCGCAACATTTCCAGCGATTTAAGGCCGGATATGTTGGATCATTTGGGCCTGGTGCCCACGGTTCAGTGGTATGTGGAAGAATTCAGCGGCCGCACCAGCGAGGTAAAGGTGGAGTTCGAGGCCGTGGGATTCGGTGGCCGCAAGCTGGACGCCCAGATAGAAATTGTGCTGTACAGGATTATGCAGGAGGCCTTGAACAACGTGGCCAAGCATGCCGGGGCCTCGCGTGTGAGAGTGCATCTCACCTACAGCCATCCCCGGGTCATCCTGCTTATTACCGATAACGGAAGCGGATTCGCCTTTCAGGAGCAGAATGAAAATGTCCGCAAGGGCATAGGGTTGGTTTCCATGCGTGAACGGGCGGCTTCGGTGGGGGGACAAATCGATATCCGCAGCACTGCGGGCAAGGGCACCAGCATAAGGGTCACCCTTCCTGCCCGGCCGCTGCCGTCGGACCAGGACGATTCTTGGGGGTGGGCCGGGGCCAGCCGCGCCAAGGCCTGATCTGCAAAAAGAAAATGGAGGCTTGCGCCGAAAGGCAGGCTTGCGGAACAATACAATACCCTATGTACGAATTTTAAAGGCAGTGAGCAGGGCATGAGCAAGATCAGGGTTCTCAT
>CAZDRW010000420.1:0-3818 GCA_964507555.1 uncultured Desulfarculaceae bacterium | reverse complement strand
CTGCCCCTGGCCATCATCTTGATCGGCTTGGCGTCCTTGGTCCTGGGCATGGGAGTGCCGGTGACGGCGGCTTATCTCATAACCGCGGTGCTGGCGGTGGGTGCGGTTTCGAACATGATCTCGCAATCCATGTGGGGGATAAGCTTCCAGGAGCTGCAGCTACCCCTGGGCGAACTCTTGCCCGGTGATCCCCAACGGGCCCTGATATTGGGCAAGGTTTCATGGGCGCTCATAGCCTCCCATATGCTGGTGTATTGGTTCAGTCAGGACTCCAACATCACCCCACCGGTCTGCGTGGCAGCCTATGCCGGAGCTGCCATCGCCGGCTCCGACCCCTGGAAGACGGGCTGGACCAGCTTCAAGTTCGCCAAGATGCTCTATATCGGGCCTTTTCTCTTTGCCTTCTCCCCCTCGTTCCTCCTGGGCGGACCTGAGCACATCGTACCCTGGTGGCAGATGATCATAGCCTGGGGCACCATCATCTTGGGCACCATAGCCTTCGGCAGTCTCACCATGGGCTATTTTCTCTGCCCCACCAACCTGGTGGAGTGGGGCATCTTCGCGGTGGCCACCGCGCTCTTGTTCTTCCCCCATTTGGTCACCTCCTGGGTTAGTTTCCCCGACATCATCGTGGACTTGGGGGCTATGGGGCTGTGGGGGGTGGTCTACTTGATGCAAAAGATCCGCATCAAGGCTAACCCCACCCTGACTCTGCCCATTCAGGAACGTAAACAGATGAAGGCGGCTGCTGCTTGAGGTAATATAAATCAACTACGAATTGTGTGCTTTTCGGCAGGCGAAAACGTAGCGATAAACGGTGGCCAAGATACTTGGCCCTCATGAGTACATAGAGACATATTCTTCTCCCTTGTGGCGCGGTGGGGTCCCTCTCTCTGTATACCCCGCCGCGCCAACCCTCCTCTATTTCGCATGAAGAGAAGGGCTTAAGAAGGGGGAAGTGGTTTTTTTAACGGAGCCTGATCATGAAATCATATTCTCCTAAGGCGCACTACCGGTTTCATCCTGGTTACGTGGCGTGGATCCTGCACCGGGTGACGGGCCTTGGCCTGGCCTTGTACTTGTTCATGCACATCTGGGTGATCCACCACATCAGCCAGGGCAAGGAGGCCTTCAACCAGGTGATGGCGGTGGTGCAATCGCCTTTGTTCCACATCATGGAGATCGCGCTTCTGGGCGCGGTGGTGTTCCACGGCGTAAACGGAATACGGGTGGTGCTTTTGGACTACGGCAACGCGGCCGAGAAAGGCCCGCACACGGCCTGGGTGTGGTCGGTGCTTGGCGTTAGCGCCGTGCTGGTGGTGCTTGGCGGCATCCCCATGCTGCGCCTGGCGCTGCATTGAGAATTAAGAGCTGCCGGGGGCAACTTTTTGGTGCCCCAAAAAGTTTCCCCCGGACCCCCTTCCAAAAAGGCGAAGGGGTTTGAGAGATGAGACGAAACTTTATAGTTCTTTGAAGAGGGGGCTCGGGGGAGAAGCTTTCTTTCAAGAAAGTTTCTCCCCCGGCCAAAGCCCTTTCTTCCCAAGGAGCATGGCAATGCGATTTATGGGATCAGGGCGCAGCGGAGCGTTCGAGTGGCTGTTCCAGCGGGTGAGCGGGGTGGCCCTGGTGGTGATTTTGTTTTTGCACTTTGTGCTGATCCACTACCTGAGCGACGGCGCGGTGACCTATGAGAAGGTGGCCTACCGTTTGGCCAGCCCCTATTACAAGGCCTGGGAGATGCTGTTTTTAAGCTTGGGTTTGTACCACGCCATGAACGGCATCAAGCTGGTGCTGGACGACTACGTGCACGCCGAGGGTTGGCGGACATTTTTGACCAGCCTGAATTGGGTGGTGACCCTGGCGTTTTTCCTGTTCGGGTCCATCACCATTTTGACCTTTACCTATCAGGGCTGATGGCGCATCGCCTTTGGGAGCAATATACATGGGACTAAGCGATAACATCAGAGTGCACCGGGTGGAGGCGCTGGTGGTGGGAGCCGGCGGCGCGGGCTTGCGCGCGGCCTTGGAGGCCGGCCGCCAGGTGGAGACGGCGGTGTTGAGCCAGGTGTTTCCCACCCGCAGCCACACGGTGAGCGCGCAGGGGGGGATCGGGGCATCCTTGGGCAACGTGGAGGAGGACTCCTGGCAGTACCACATGTTCGACACGGTGAAGGGGTCGGACTGGCTGGGCGATCAGGACGCCATCGAGTTCATGTGCCGGGAGGCGCCCTCGGTGGTGATCGAGCTGGAGCACATGGGCCTGCCGTTCTCGCGGCTGGAGGACGGGCGCATCTACCAGCGGGCCTTCGGCGGCCACACCAGCAAGTTCGGACAACACGAGGTGCACCGTTCCTGCGCGGCGGCCGACCGCACCGGCCACGCCATGCTGCACACGCTTTTCGAGGAGTGCCTCAAACATGGCGTGCGCTTCTTTAATGAGTTCTACACCCTGCAGCTGCTCATGAATGAGGGCGCGGTGGTGGGGGTGCTGGCCTGGGACATGGTCCACGGCGGCTTCCACATCTTCCACGCCAAGGCGACGCTATTTGCCACTGGCGGCTACGCGCGGGTGTTCCGCACCACCAGCAACGCCCACATCTGCACCGGCGACGGGGTGTCCCTGGCCATGCGGGCGGGGCTGCCCGGCGAGGACCTGGAATTTTTGCAGTTCCACCCCACCGGCATTTTCGGGGCGGGCAACCTCATCACCGAGGGGGTGCGCGGCGAGGGCGGCTATCTGGTCAATTGCTACGACGACCGCTTCATGACGGTGTGCGCGCCCTCGGAAAAGGACCTGGCCTGCCGCGACGTGGTGAGCCGGGGCATGGCCGAGGAGCTTAGGGGCGGCCGGGGCTGCGGCGACAAGAAGGACTTCCTTCTACTTAAGATAGACCACATCGGGGCTGACAAGATCATGGAGCGGCTGCCCGGCATCTGGGAGCTGGCCATGGTCTTCGCCGGAGTGGACTGCACCAAGGACCCCATCCCGGTGGTGCCCACGGCGCATTACAGCATGGGCGGCATCCCCACCAATTATCACGCGGAGGTGGTGGCGCCCGGCGCGGACGGTGCGGAGCAGGTGGTGCCCGGCTTCTTTGCCGCGGGCGAGGCGGCCTGCGCCAGCGTGCACGGGGCCAACCGCCTGGGCACCAACAGCCTGCTGGACTTGATGGTGTTCGGCAGGGAGGGCGGGGCGCGCATGGCGGCCTACGCCCAATCCGCTGCGGCCTGGCCGGACCTGCCGGCCGAGGCCGGCGCGGCGGGCGTGGCCGAGGTGAGGCGGCTCATGGAAGGCGGCGGCACTGAGCGCCTGGGCCCGGTGATGGAGGAGATGCGCGAGGACATGGAAAAGCTGTGCGGGGTTTTCCGCACCGCCGACGACATGGCCAAGCTGCAAGATAAGCTCAAGGCCTATCGTCAGCGCTATGACAAAGTCGGGCTGCAGGACAGCGGCCTGGCCTATAACCTGGATCTCATCGAGGGCCTGGAGCTGGGCCACATGCTGGACGTGTGCGAGTGCATCTGCGCCGGGGCCCTGGCCCGCCAGGAATCGCGCGGCGGTCACTACCGCGACGACTTCCCCACCCGCGACGACGGCAACTGGCATAAGCACACCCTGAGCTACCTTGATAAAGACGGGGTGCGCCTGGCCTATAAGCCGGTGCACATGAAACCCCTCACCGCCAAGACCATCGAGCTGGCGGAGAGGAAGTATTGATAAGAGCTTCCGGGGGAACCCTTTTGGTGCCCCAAAAGGGTTCCCCCGGACCCCCTCCTAAAACGGCGAGGGGGTTAAAAGATACAAGGCCAACCTTTAA
>CAZDRW010000419.1:0-3821 GCA_964507555.1 uncultured Desulfarculaceae bacterium | reverse complement strand
ATCCCTGATCTGTATTCATATATAGAAGCTTCTTGACATGTCAGCTTGGCAATGGGGAAAATGTGGGCGCAGATTAGAAGTGAGGCCATAGGTCAGGCTGACACCCGGCCGTTGGGCAGCGATAGTTCAGGCTAGCACTCCACCTAGGCGGTGGCGTTTTTGGGAGGAATAGAATGGCCAAGAGAATCCTGATAGTTGACGACGACCCCGACTTGGTGGAAGCGATAAGCATGTTGCTGGAGGCCGAGGGCATGGAGCCCATCGCGGCCTACGGCGGCGAAGAAGGCCTGGCCAAGGCCAGGAGCGACAATCCCGATCTTATCGTATTGGATATCATGATGCCGGACAAGGACGGCTACGCGGTGGCCAAGGAATTGTCCGAATCGGACGACTTGGCGGACATACCGGTCATCATGCTGACCGCGGTTACGGACTATGTATCCAAAACCAGCTATTCCCATAGCTCGGGCAAAGAGCTGGTGGCGGACGACTTCTTTGAGAAGCCGGTGAAGCCCGAGGCCTTGGTGAAAAGGATATTGCAGTTGGTGGGCTGAGCTTGGGTCCCTCCGCTCGGCATCCAATTAGCGGTTTGCAACGCCTGCCGGCTGCCGCCTGGGAGGCGGGAGGCGTTGCTTAGCTGTCCTGGTCCAGGGTTTTTTCCATATCCAAAAGAATCTGCACCACCGGGCGCTGGCTGGTCAGGGTTTCAGGCCCTTGCCATACCGGATTGCCCTCCCCACGCCAGCGGGCGCGGAACTCCTGGGGGCTTATGCCGAGGTGTTGGTAGATCATCATCTTCTGCAGGAAGTTTCGCTCATCGAAGTTGAGCTCCCTGGCGGTGTCGATCTCGGTTCCGTTTTTAAGTTGGTAGATCATGCACCAAGCCTTTAGGCGCCGCGGCGGGAACGCATCATTTCTCCCCATTGCCGCCTGACCGTAGCTTCATTGCTTTTCAGTTCGTAGCGGCATTCCTCCATTGCGGCGAGATCAGTTCGCATGCTCTTCAGGGCCAAAGGGTGCAACTGGGCGGAGTCTGGATTGCCGGAATCGCCGATGCCCAGATCACGCGCCAGATAATCGGCCGTGTTGATAAGCGCCACCAAGGGCAGATCATCCATGCCCGGTTCCAGGTGGTGGTGGCTGCCGATCACCTGGGCCAGCACCGGCGGCAGGTCCCAAAGCTTGGCCAGTTCGCGTCCCACCTCTTCGTGGCTGAGATCCATCTCGAGTTCGGCCTCCTGTAGGCTGCACCCTCGTTCCGCCATAAAGTCCCGCATACGCTGCACCTTGTCCACGGCAAAGGCCGTCATGATAACCTTGCCGATATCATGCAGCAGGCCGGCGGTGAAGGCTTGGCCCGGCTCGCAGGCTTTGGTGCGTGCGGCCAGGATGCGGGCTGCTTCACTGGTGGCCAAAGAATGCAGCCAAAGCTGCTCGGCCGTTTCCCGGTCGGGAAAGGTGGAAGGGTGCAGAAAGCCCATCAGGGAAAGCCCCAGGCAAACATTGCGCACTTCATTGAAGCCGACCGCAACTACCGCATGGCGCACCGTGGTAATCTGGTGGCGGAATCCATAATAGGAGCTATTGGCCACGGCCAGGAGTTTGGTGGTGATGGCTTGGTCGTTCCGCACGATCCGTTCAAGTTCCGCGGCCGAGGAATCGGGCGCGTCCAAGGTCTGAATGATTTGATTTAAGACGTTGGGCAAAGTGGGAATGTTGCGCACATGCTTTATGAAACTAAAACTCATAACAAGTCCCAGTCATGCTTGGGCTTATCCCTTGACCTTGGTCAAATAAGCTTTTTCCATCATGGCGCAGGCGGGTTCATCAAATCTAAGTATTCATAACGTTCAGGGTTTTTAATTGCCCTGCCTTTCCATTGATATCATTTTTCGGGCGGCGAGTCCCGCAAATTGTAATATTGCAATTGTGTAATTTGATTGGTAATGCTATGTTTAGTATGCTTAAAATGACTTACGATTTTAAGGAAAATGCTTGACCACCGCTGACCCATATGAGATTTTCCTGCAACCAACTTGATTAAGCGTAGGCCGACTATGCATCCCCTTTTTTTTAGTGGAAATAAACAATATCCAGACTCGGGAAGCATTCGGTCATGGTGCTAAACAAAATCTGACAGGGGGCGTCTTGGTTTCTTTCCGCGAAAAGAAACTGGGTGATCCTAAGACGCCCTTGAACAGGAGAGCCGGCGACCATCGTTCCTCGCCTGCCACATCTATGCAATCACTTACCTTTGCTGACGCCGGCGATTGGCGCTATCAAACCCTTTGGACCCTCACCGACAACCCGGTTTTGGTTTACAGCCTGGACCCCCAAGGCCGGCCCGGGGCTCTATTGGAAGCCAACCGCGCGGCCTGCGATCTTTTAGGCTACGCTGCGGCCCAACTAGACGGCCAAAGCCTCCTGGATTTGGTGTCATCGGGAAAAGCGCTTAGGGAGCTGCACGACGGCCTTACGCCGGATGGTTTGGCTGTCGGCGAGGTCAAGCTTATCGCCAAGGATGGTGAACTGAAGACGGTGGAGCTTCGTTGCAGGCTGTTGATCTCGCGGGACAGCCGCTCGGTGCTGGCCGTGGCCGTGCCCAAACCGCAAGACGACGCCTTGCGCATGGCCATGGCCGTGCTGGATAGCGCTTTGGAGGCCGTGGCGGTCTTGGACCAGGACGGCTGCATACAAACCGTGAACCCCACCTTCAGCTTTATCACCGGCTACAGCGCCGAAGAGGTGCGGGGCCGCAGCCCGGAGTTTCTCTACACCTCTGGCCGCAACGGGCCTGATTGCTTCAAGCGCATATGGGGCCACTTGCTGAGCGATGGCCGTTGGAGCGGCGAAATCTGGAGCAGGCGCAAAGACGGCGAAATCCACCCGCAGTGGCTCACCCTGAATGCGGTGCGGGAGTCGGGTGCGGCGCGCTATGTGGCGCTCTTCCAGGACCTTTCCGAGGCCAAGCGCACCGAGGCCCGGCTTAGATACCTATCCCAGTATGACTTGCTTACCGGACTGCCCAACCGGGTGCTTTTGACGGACCGCCTCAACCAGTCTCTGGCCCGGGCCAAGCGGAGCGGGAGCGCGGTGGGCCTCCTGTGCTTGGATGTGGACAATTTCAAGACCGTCAACGAAAGCCTGGGCCACGGCGTGGGGGATCAAATCCTGCAAGGCCTGGCCACCCGGCTGGAGTCGTGTCTGCGCCAGGAAGATACGGTGTCCCGCCCCGGCGGCGACGAATTCGTTCTGGTCTTGGGCGATGTGATCAACCTGGACGACGCCCAATTGGTGGCCCGTCGGGTGCAACAGGTTTTCTTGCAGCCTTTCCTGGTGGAGGGGCACGAACTTTACGTAAGCGCCACCATGGGCCTTAGCCTCTATCCCACCGACAGCCGCGACGCGCAGACCCTTTTGAAAAACGCCGAAATGGCCATGTATCGGGCCAAAGAGCAGGGCCGGGGCAGCTTCCGCATCTTCACCATGAACATGAACCAGCGGGTCAACCAGCGGCTGGAGGTGGAGAATTTCCTGCGCAAGGCGATCGAGCGCAAGGAATTCCGGGTGCACTACCAGCCCCGGGTGGATCTGGCCAGCGGCCGGGTGCTGGGGGTGGAGGCCTTGGTGCGCTGGCAAAGGCACGAGGTGGGCTTGGTGTCGCCGGCCGAGTTTATTCCCTTGGCCGAGGAAACCGGCCTCATCGTGCCCATAGGCGAGTGGGTGCTTTTGAAGGCCTGCCGCCAGGTCCAGCTCTGGCGCCAAAACGGCCACCGCGATCTGCGGGTTTCGGTTAACATCTCGGCCCGCCAGCTCTTGTG
>CAZDRW010000418.1:0-3839 GCA_964507555.1 uncultured Desulfarculaceae bacterium | reverse complement strand
GGCCATCCCCTGGCTCATCGCTCTGGTGGGGGACCGGGAGCGATTCGGCACCAGGCTGAAAAAGGCCGAGGTTAGCCTGGTGACGGCCCGTCTTCTGGAGGAATTGGGTCACCAGGCGGTGGCTCCTCTTTTGGCCGCCTTGGCCAAAAACCTAGATCCCTATGCCCAAGGCATGATGCTGCAGGTGCTGGGCAAGATTCATGACCCGCGATCTCTGGAGGTCATTATCAAGAAATGCCAAGCCCCCAGCACCTTCGAGGAGATTAGGGAACAGAAGCTGGTCAATATCACGCCCAGCCTGGAAAAGCCTAAGGCCCCTCCCACCCCGCCCGAGGTCCGCTCCCGCGCGGTGGAGGCGCTGCGGGATTTCAAGGACCCCAAGGTGGCGCCGGCCTTGACCGCGGCGCTTTCCGACCCCAGCCCCATGGTGCGGGCCGCTGCCGCCGCGACCCTGAAAGAACGCGGCGATCCCGAGGCCCTGGAGGCGCTTATGGTGGCGGCCAAGGACCAAACGGCTGAGGTGCGGCGCCGGGTCATGGAGGCTTTAAAGCGCTATCAGGACCGCCGGGCCGTGGTTATATTCATCGCCGGCCTGCGTGATCCCGATGTGGAGGTGCGGCGCACAGCAGCCAAGGCCTTGGGTTATATCAGGGATGCCCGGGGTTCCCGGCCTCTGATGCAGGCCATGAACGATCCTGACGCCGGAGTCCGCCAAAACGCGATTCATTCCATGCAGTATTACAACAACCCGGCCGCGGTGTTCCCGCTGACCAGGGCCCTGGACGACAAGGACAACGGGGTGCGCGCAGAGGCCGCCCTGGTGCTGGGGCCGATCGGCCTGGGTCCGGTCAGCGATCCCCAGGCGGTGGCCGCGCTGGTGCGGGCCACCCATGACGTGCATCCAGAGGTCAGGCGCAACGCGGTGCTGGCGCTCAAGCATGTGAAAGACCCCCGGGCGCTGGAAGCGCTTTTGGCATCCTGCCAGGACGGCTACAAGCCGGCCAGGGTCCATGCGGTTAATAACCTGGGCTTTGTCAAAGACCCCCGCGCCACCCAGGCGCTGATCAAGGCACTGCAGGATCCGGAGTTTGACGTGCGCTTGCGCGCGGCCGAGGGGCTGGGGCGTCTAAAGGCCAAAGAGGCCATAAAGCCACTGATCGATGCCTTGGGCGATAAGGAGCGGCGGGTGCGCGAGGCCGCGGCCGATGCCTTGCAGGTGATCACCGGCTGGCGCTACGGCGTGGATCAGGACGGCTGGCGGCAATGGTATGAAAAGCACCGCTAGCTATCTTGAAAAAATTTCGCAGTAAGCCCAAAACAGCGATCAGGTCCCTGGTTCGCGGGCTTTCATGGGAACGCCTCTGGTTTCGGCGGAGCTGTTAAAACCGGTTGCAGCGGCCGATTCGACGTTGGTAAATCCCGCCGCCTTGAGCATGTCCAGGAAGATCCTTCCCGCTAACGCCCTGCTTTTTCACCTGGCCCAGGCTGCGCAGATGGCGCCCAAGTCAGATGGCAACTCGCCAACCAGTATCTGATCACCCATCACCTCGTCCTGCGTCCAGCCCAAATAAGCGGGATCATAGCCAAGCGCCTGCAGCCCAGCGGACCTAGTTGCTATCATTAAAAAGTTGGCTACAAAGAGAAACCCCCGGAGCGCCTAATTGGGCTCCGGGGGTTGGGAGGGAGGCGGCGGGTCCCTTCTGGGGGGAGGAGTCAAGGGACCCGCCGTAGGGATGCCTTAATTAGCGCCAGCAGTAACCGCCGCCTTGGCCGGAACCGGGACCCATGCCGTAGCCGCCGCCCATGCCGTAGCCGCCGCCCATGTGATAGCCGCGTCCGTAGCCGGGTCCGCTACCGGTGCCAAGTCCGGCCTCAATGGCCTTCTTGTCGATCTGGGCGCGCAGGTCGGTTATCTCGTTCTGCAGGGCCATGACCTTGGCCTGGTCCGCATTGGGCTGGCTGTAAACGGTGCGCAGCTCGATGTTCTTGGCAGCCAGTTGCTTGCGCTGCTCCAAGGTGTCGTTTTGGAATTTGGCGAATGCCGCCTGCTGCTCGGGAGTGGCCTGGCTATAACCATAGCCGGGGCCCATTCCATAACCACCGCCCCAGCCGCCACGGGCCCAGGCCACACTACCCACCAAGGCCACCAGGGCCAGGGCAACTATCATTGTTCCGTACTTCTTCATCTTGAAAACCTCCAGGTTTATAAATCATCAAAGTTGCCGCCTAATAAAGCATTAGCCGTGCCAAGTGCGACCTAGTTGCTATAACCATCTGATAATCAATGATGATTTACGTTTGACTTGAGATTAATGCGAGATTAATCAGTGCATAATTTTTTCGCGATCTTGCTTGGGGCTGACCATTTGTTATCCACCGGCCGGGGTGAGCGGCGGGCTTGGGGGCGGAGGCCTCATGGTGTAGGGTGTGGTATCGGATCGATACACGGGAGGATGGCGGTGCAAGTCAGCCAGTCAATCAATGAAAGGCGAAGCTGCCGGGATTTCAGCCGGCGCAAGGTGGAACCTGAGACTCTGCGGCAAGTCATGACCCTTGCCACGCGCGCGCCCAGCGCCATCAATCTGCAGCCCTGGCAATTCACGGTGGTGACTGACGAGGAAGTGCCCCGCCTGAGCCGCAGGCTGCAAAAGGCGCGCTCCGAGACCGGTAAGGGCTGCGCGCCGGATAGCCTTAAGCCTCTGGCCGAGGTCTATGGGGAGCGCAAGCGCGAGCTCAGCCGCGGCATGGGGCCCCTCCTGCAAGAGGCCGGAGTGGATGCGGCGTCATTCATAGACCGGGGCTCGCTGGATTTCTACGGCGCACCGGCAGTAGTAGTGTGCTGCCTGGACCGGGCCTTCGATAGGGTGCGCGCCTTGGACCTGGGCATTGCGGTAGGTTGGCTGCTGCTGGCGGCCCATGAAATGGGCTTGGACACCTGCCCCATCGGCCTGGTGGCGGCCTACCAAGAAGAGATGCGGGATTTCCTCAATATAGCGGATCCTTACCTGGTGCTGCTGGCGGTGGCCGTGGGCTATGCCAAGGAAGGTTCGCCTCTGAACCGCTTCCGTTCGTCCCGGGCCGGGCTGGATGAGGTGGTGCGCTGGTATTAGGCTTGGCTGCCCAAAAGGCGGCCGGCCCAGACGCGGGCAGTCTGCTGGGCCTGGCGCAGCAGGTTGTCTGCCTCTGCGCTTTTCCCGGACAAAAGGTCGCGGGTGAGGGCAACCTTGGCTTGCAGGCACTCCTGCCAGCCCAGGGCCAGCCCGGCGGTGAGATAGCTTAGATCGCCGCCGCATTGCATCAGCAAGGCATGCCAGGGCTGATCCCGGCCCATCCCGGCCAGTTCTGATTCCAGCTTATCCAGGCCGTTGTCGTCCACCGCCGGGCCATTGACCGGCGCCACCTTGGCGCAATAGGCAGGCGGCGGGGCGCAGACGGCATCCGGAAGGGTTATCCCCATGCTCTGCCAGGCTGCCTGAACTCTTTCCGCCGCTTGCAGGCTTTGCCTGCGGCGGGGCTCATAGGCTTTGGCCGACCAAAGGCCATAGGCCCGGCAGCCGAAAAAGCGTTGCCCGTAGCGCGCGCAGGCATCAGGCAGGGCCCAAGGGCAGGGCAGGCGGCGGGCGGCGTTTTGCAGAAAATGTCCCACCAGCATGGCAGCCGTATCGCAGCTCTTTTGCTCCCCGCTTAGGACCAGTTCGCGCAGGAAGGCCAGCGCCTCCACCGGATGCACCGGCGGCAAGAGAGCGCAGCAGGCTCCTTGGCGCGCGCAGTTGGTGGCAGGCAAGGCGGCATAGATTTGCTGCAGGCGCGCGCCTTGCGCGGCCTGGGGCCACAGGTCT
>CAZDRW010000417.1:0-3856 GCA_964507555.1 uncultured Desulfarculaceae bacterium | reverse complement strand
CAAGTCTCCATGGCCTACATCCCCAATGAGTGGACTTTCCTGCTATTCACTTGCTTAGTATTGCTCATCTTAGGCACTTTTATGGACCAGATCGGAGCCATCATGATCCTAGTGCCCATCATGATGCCCATCGCTAGGCAATTCGGCATAGACCCCATCCACTAATGCCTGCTGGTCACGGTGGGTTTGGGCATCGGCTACATAACCCCACCCTTAGGGCTGTTGCTATACACATCCCAGGCGCTCACCCGCCTGGAATTCACCCAGGTATCGCGGGCCATAACACCGCCCTTGCTCATTTACATTGCGGCTTTGCTCGTTTTGGCCTTCGTGCCTTGGCTATCGACCATGGTGCCCAACCTTCTGCTGGGGCCGGCATAATCCTGCATCCTGGAAATAGCTAAACCGATCCGGGTCGGCTAGTAAAATCACCCAGGCAAGCAGGGCAAGCAGCAGGCAATGCGGACCGGCTATGCTTTGGAGAGTCGCTTTGCGCCTGCATTGCGGCAAGGCGGGAGGCGTCTGCCGGTTTGCATCCCATAAACTAGAGAACCCACCCTTATTCATCGAGCAGGAGCGGGAAAACAATCTATGTCGTTTCCTTGCGGATGCTTAAGAAAGCATATAGGTGTTATGCTATTTGATAATTCCTCACACTGAAGGTGCAGTGAGCAATATTGAGTGAATAGGGGGAACTGATGGCGGGTCCTTTGCTTGGCCTAAAAATATTGGATTTCACCACACTCCTGCCGGGCCCTTTCGCCACCCTGGCCTTGGCCGATATGGGCGCCGAGGTGATTTGCATCAAGGCCCCGGGCCGGGCCGAGATCGACGTGCTGGCCGGAAGGAGGCCGGACGGCTAAGGTCCCGGCCCCTTGGCGGCCTGGCTGGGCCGAGGCAAGCGTTCGCTTTTTCTGGACCTGAAACATCCCCAGGGTCGCCATGTGATCGAGCGACTCCTTGATACCCACGACGTGCTGGTGGAACAATTCCGCCCGGGGGTCATGACGCGGCTTCGGCTCGGCTGGGATGAGCTCAAGGAGCAGTTTCCCAACCTCATCTATTGCTCGCTTACCGGCTATGGGCAGAGCGGGCCCATGGCCCAGCAAGCGGGGCACGACATCAACTATCTGGCGCGCTCAGGACTCATGGGGCATTCGGGCCGCCGCGATGAGGGGCCGACGCTGACCGGCATGCAGATAGCCGATGTCGCCGCCGGATCCTATGGCATGGTGACGGCCGTGCTGGCGGCGGTCATCCACCGCATGAAAACCGGGCAGGGCCAGCATTTGGACGTGAGCATGACCGATGGGTCCATGGTGTTCAACGCCATGGCGGCGGCGCGCTATTTGGCAGATGGCCAGGAGGCCGAGCGGGAAAGCTGGCAGCTGAACGGGGGCTCCCTTTACGATTTCTACCAGTGCGCGGACGGCGGGTTCATCTCCTTCGGCGGTTTGGAGCCCAAGTTCAGCGCGGCGTTCTTGCAAGCCATTGGACTGCCTGAGTTGATGGAGGGAGGAGTCATGCCCCCCAACCTGGCCCAGGCCAAGGCCCGGGTGGCCCAGCGCATCAAGGAGAAGACCCGCGACCAGTGGACCGAGGTGTTCAGCCGGGTGGACGCCTGCGCGGAGCCGGTGCTGGGCTTGGCCGAGGCGCTGGAAAGCGACCTTGCCAAGGCCCGCGGGTGGGTGCAGGAGGTGGCGCGGCCGGACGGCGGCACTGTGCGTCAATTGGGCCTGCCGCTCAAGTTTTCCGCCACTCCGCCCAGCTACAGCTCTGCAGGGGATGCGGCGGGAGCCCATACCAAGGATATTATGAGAGAGCTTGGTTACAGCTCGACCGAGATCGAGAAGCTCGGACGGGGTGGCCTGTTCGGCCAACCTTTATAGGCCATGAACCTGGCGCGGCGGGCGGCCAAATATATGAGCCCGGCCGATTTTGCGCTGGGTCCATTGAATATGACCAGGCCTGGAGAAGCCGTACGACTTACGCTAGATATCAATTACGCATGCCTGTCGCTTGGCGCATCTGCCGGCTTTAGTGCCTTGCCCGCTTAATATCCCGGTATTTGATGAACGGCCCGCCTAGTTCTTCCTGACTAGGCCTTTCATCACTCCCAGGATCTTGGGTGCCTTGTCCGGCTTCACCCTGATGCTCTGCATGGCCGAGTTGGCGGGCCGCAGTTCTATCTCGTTTTTGCCGGGATAGAATTGCTTGAGCGTCACCTCGTCCTCCAATAGCACCGCCACCACCTCGCCGGGCCGGGCCTCTTCCTGGGCGCGCAGAATCACCATGTCGCCGTCCTGGATATGGGCATCGATCATGGATTCGCCCTTCACCAAAAGAGCGAAAAATTTGCCCGAACCAAAAAAGCCAGGATCCAGGCCCAACATTTCGTCAGCCTCTTCCACGGCCAACATGGGTTCGCCCGCTGCAATGCGGCCCAGCATGGGGATGCCCTTGGGGGTCAGCACCGACAAGGTGCGCGGCTTGCCCGGAGATGAGCGCAGAAAGCCCTTTCTCTGCAGGGCCTTCATGTGGTCATGGGCCGCGCGGGGGGAGCGGAAACCGAAGTTGGCGGCGACTTCCCGCACAGTGGGCGGATAGCCTTGCTCGTCCAAATAGCGGTTGATGAACTCAAGCACCTGGGCCTGACGAGGGGTGAGGCCGCGGGTCATGGCAATTACCTCCTGCTGAGTGGCAATAGCTTTGGGGCCGCATTTTTGGGAGCAGGCATCAGGATCCATATCCATGGTTACGATACTATACGTGGGTTGATGCAGATGTCAAGTAGTTTATGCACAAGCTTGTGTCGGAAAAATAAATTTGGCAGGATATTATTACTAATGAAAACTTCCCGCACTCCATAACATCCCCCAAGCTCATGCCTGGGGGATTTGGTTAGAGGCCTGCTTTATGACGCCCGGTGCTGCGCTAACCACCGACATGATCCTGGTCCTGATCATGATCGGCGTTGCCGTATTGCTATTCATCGTGGAATGGGTGCGGGTGGACGTGGTGGCCATTATCATGATGGTGGCGCTTCCCGCGCTGGGCCTGGTCAGCGGGGCCGAGGCATTTTCAGGGCTGGCCAGCAATGCGGTGGTTTCCATCATCGCCATCATCATAATCGGCGCCGGCTTGGATCACACCGGGGTGGTGAACCGGGCTGTGCAGCCCATCATGCGCCTGGCCGGCAACGACCGTTCGCGCATCGTGGGTATGATTTCGCTGACCGTGGCTTTAATTTCCAGCGTCATGCAAAACATCGGGGCGGCGGCTCTGGTGTTGCGCGCACTTCGGCGCATCAGCCGTAGCAGCAAGATACCCATATCCCGACTCCTCATGCCGGTGGGGTTCTCGGCCATCTTGGGCGGCACCATCACCCTGGTGGGCTCCAGCCCTTTGATCCTCTTGAACGACTTGATCGCGCCCTATAAACTGCGCGGCTTCGGCCTGTTCGATCCCATGCCCATTGGCCTGGCCTTGGTGGCGGCGGGCGTGGCCTACTTCCTGGTGTTGGGCAAATGGGTTTTGCCGGAGCGCGAGGATGAAAGCCGGGCGGGAATCGGATTCGATCCCACCGAGGCCTATCCCGAGGTGCGCTCGGTGTTCGAGGTAGTTATGCCCCATGAGCCCGCTTACCTGCCCAGCGTGACCAGCCTTTGCGCCAACTTTCAGGTGCATGCGGTGGCGCTTTCCTATGACAACGGGCACACTAAGTATCTGCCGCCGGACCGGGAGAAGCTCATCACCGCCGGCGCGGTGATGGCGGTCTATGGCACCGAAAAGCGGGTGCGGGCCATGGCCGATTTTTACGGGATGATGGTCAAGCCTGGTTTGGACAAGTTCCTCA
>CAZDRW010000416.1:0-3869 GCA_964507555.1 uncultured Desulfarculaceae bacterium | reverse complement strand
TATCATGGTTGAGGGCAGCGGTTGGGCCTTGCCCGCCTTGTAGTTGGCGGCCAAGGTCCCTGCCACTTCGGCCGTGGAGGCGGCCATGGCCAAGGCCGGCAGCGCGCCCAGGGCCAGGATCAAACCCAAAACAATCAAAAACCGTTTCATTAACTGTCCCTCCCTTATAAATGTTTAATCATAAGCCAATGCAGAGGCGTTGGAACCTCCGGTCATTCCACGGGCCAAGGCCCGGCCTAAGCGTTCCAGAAACGCCATGGGGGGGTCCTCGACCAGACCCAAAGCGCGCCCGAACCAGAAAAAACCCACGCTCAGCGAAAGAATCATCAAGGCCAAGTCCCTGGCCTGCTCCCGGGGCCAACCCAGGGAAACGCAGGACGGGGCCAGCATGACGGCCACCAAATCCAAATACTGCAAAAGGCGCCCGGCAGCGGCGCTGATGACGGAATCCCCTTCAGCCAGGCCGCAGGCCTGGGTCAAAAGCGCCGCGGCTTCCGGCCGCAATTGAAAATACCGCAGATGCACGGTACCCACCCCGGCCAAGAGGGATTCAGCGTCCGTGGGCGCAAGGCCAAGCGGCCTCACCCGGCGGGCCAAGTCGTCAAGCACCCCATCAACCAACCGGACTATATATGCTTCCTTGCTATGAAAGTGGGTGAAAAAAGTGCCCTTGCCCACTCCGGCGGCTTTGGTGATCTCCTCCACCTTGCAGGAGTAAACCCCCTTGACGCCCATCAACTTGAGGCCCTCATCCAAAAGGCGGCGCTCCACCTGCGCCCGGCGCTTGCGGTGGAGGTTCTCACGGGGCTCAACCATGTCCTTGACCTCCGGGTCAAATCATGGCCCGGCCCAACCGGCTTTGTCAACCACGGCCTCCAGCGCCAGGCTTGACGATAATTGCCCTGCGGTCTATGGTTGATTAACTGTACTCTACCCACGGTTCACACCCTCCGGAGGCAATCATGACCGACCCTGCTGACAAGCCCCACAGCCAAGCCACTGCCATCCAGATACCGGCGGCCGACCGCGAGATGTTCGACGCCATGGACCGCGAACAGCTCTACAAATACATCTTCATGCAGATCAAAAACATCTGGCGGGTGGACGGCCTTTATTTCCTGGGCATTGAAAAGCGCCACGACATGGAGGAGGCCACCGAGGTGGACGCCGAATGCTGGCGCTACATGGGAAAAACCGAGGCGCGGGAAATGAAAGGCTTCCTGGGCATTGATCAGCCCGATCCCGCCCAGCTGCTTTGGATGCTGAGGCACACCTCCTGGGCGGTGAGCCACGGGGTCAAGGATTTCGGTCTGGAAGATGACGGCTCGGCCTGGTTCAGCGTCATCAAGTGCCGCACCCAGCTCATCCGCTTGGACAAGGGCCTGGAGCCGCATCCCTGCCGCATGGTGCGCGAGGGCTATCTGGAGGCCTTCACCACCGAATGCAATGCCAACATAGTATTGGAAACCGTTTCCTGCCCACCGGAGCGCAGCCGCGACGATGTTTGGTGCTTCTGGCGCTTCCGCAAAGCCTAGGCCGGTACGATGGTGTAAAGGCCTTGCTGGCCCTGCCTCACCAGGCCCTTGGAGCGCAGCAGGCCCAAGGTATCCTTGAACAACTCGCCGGGGTCGGCAGATAATTTTTGCGCGGTTTCGGGGAACCAGGGGGTGGCCAAGAGCCTCTCGAAGAATTTCAATTCATCCGGTGCGCCATCCATCAACAGGGTGAAGATAAAGATACGTTTCAACTGATCGCGCCAAACGCGTTCAGGGTCTTTTAAGTAGGCCTGGTAACGCTTCCGGGCATGGCTTATGGCGCCCTGGAAATCGCTGAAGGGCGCTCCATGGCCGGGAAACACGGCCCGCGCCTCCAGCCCGGCCAGACGCTCTATGGAAGCCAGGGCCTTTTCCACCGCGTCAGGCCCTTCCACTCCCAGGGTCATCACGGCCAGGTCTTTTTCCCACAAAGTGTCGGAGCTGATCAGCACTTTGTGCCCGGGATGGTATAAGACGATGCCGTCCGAGGCATGCCCCGGCGTATGCAGCACGGTTAGCTCGTAAGTCCCTACCCGTACAGTCTCGCCGTCCTGCAGATCCCGGGTGGGCGCAAAATAGTCGGCTTCTTGGTCATAGTAGCGCAACCAGGTGGACCAAGTATCGCCGGCGCGTATAAAACCGGCCCCAAGCGGATGCAGGGCGATCTCGCAACCGGACGCTTCCTGGATTCGGCGATTGGCGCCTATATGATCGCTGTGCGTGTGTGTATTGATTATGAGGCGCACCCGGGCCGGTTCCACGCCCAGCGCGGCCAGCTCGGCCTGGGTGCGGTTCCATCCGCTGGCGTAAGCCGTATCGATCAGCACCGGCTCAGGCCCGGGCAACACGAAATGGTTGCCGTTCAGATAGCCGCGCTCGATGAAATACAGCCCGGGCAACGCCTCGACAGGTGCCACAATCTAACTCCGCTTAATCAAGCGCACTTTTTCACCGCCGCCAGCACGGCAGCGTAATCAGGCTCGTCAGCTATTTCTTTAATAAGTTGCACGTGGCGCACGGTTCCAGTCTTATCTATCACAAACACCGCCCGGGCCAACAGCCGTAATTCCTTGATAAGCACGCCATAGGCCTTGCCCAAAGCCGCGTCGCGATGATCGGAGAGGGTCTTTACCTGCTCCACCCCCGCCGCGCCACACCAGCGTTTCTGGGCAAAGGGCAGATCCATGCTCACGGTGAGGATGGCCACATCGCCTCCCAGGGAGGCGGCCTCGGTGTTGAAGCGCCTGGTCTCCAGGTCGCAGACCGGCGTATCCAGACTGGGCACGGTGGCGATCACCCTCACCTTGTCAGCCCAGTCCGACAGGCGCACTTCCTTGAGGTCGTTGTCCAAAAGAATGCAGTCCGGCGCCAGGCTTCCTTCCTTGAGCGCATCGCCCAACAAGGTGAGCGGCGCGCCCATGAAGGTGACGGCTCCAGTTCTTTCAGCCATTTTATTTCCTCCCTGTTTTTGCTCTATAGGATAGAGAGCGTTTAGTCCCCCTCTTCTTTAACCGGGATATGATCCGTGCAGGGCACGCCAACCTGGCAGAGCCCGCAGGCATCGGTTTTAAAGCCATAATTCTTGGTAATATAATCCAGGCAATTCACCATGACATGTTGAATGCATTTTTTCTTGTCATGACCATCCTTGCCCAGCGCCTTCACCGGGCAACGCGGTATGCATTTACCGCAGTTGCCCTCGGTGTAAAATAGGCAATAGTCATGGATGCCTTGGTAGGGCCTGGCCGTGGGCTCCAGGGGAAGGCGGGTCACCAGCGAACCGGTCCGGATGGCCTTGCCCTTTTCTGTGATCAGGCCATCGCACAAACCGAAGGTGCCCAAGCCGGCGATAAAGGCGGCGTGGCGTTCCGACCAATTGGATGAGCGCCCGTATTGCCTTGATTCATGCACGCCCCAGTGAGGCGAAAGCATGGGAGCCACGGCCTGCACGCCCTGGACATTGAGGGTGACTGACACGGTCTTGCGCAAGGCCGCGTTGAAATCCTCGCCGGCGTTGCGCGCGCCGGCCCAGCGCCGGGAAGGATAAACCTCCTGGGCGGCGTTTTCATTCCTGGTGGCCGCGGTCTGGGGCAATACCCAGGCCACCACGCCAAGTTCTTCGGGAGGCGCCGGAGCCAAAGGATAGGTCAGGTTGAACACCTCCTCCGGCGTCCAGAAGAAATCCCCGATGTGGCGCTTGCACTCCGCCCACAAGGGATCATCGCCGGATGCGAATCCCACCAGCGGCTGGTCCCAGGCTTTTTCGGGCGCAGACAGACCCAGGTCGTTGGCCGGCGACTTATCCACGAAATCGGTGATAAACTTTTCAATCCA
>CAZDRW010000415.1:1977-3880 GCA_964507555.1 uncultured Desulfarculaceae bacterium | reverse complement strand
GCCACCATCCAGCGGGCCCAGCGCCGGCGGGTGGTCAAGGTGACGGCCGATGTTGATGAAACGGTGGCCAACGCCTCGGAACTTAGATCCAACCTGGAAAAAACCGTGTTGCCCGAAATGCAGGAGCGCTATCCATCATTGCGCTATGACATGGAAGGCGAAGGCCGGGAGCAAAAGGAGTCGCTGGCCGATGTGCAGCAAGGCTTCATGCTGGCCATGTTCGGCATATATGTGCTCTTGGCCATTCCCTTCCGCTCCTTCAGCCAGCCTTTCATCGTCATGGCGGCCATACCCTTCGGCATCGTCGGAGCCGTGATGGGGCACTTGTTAATGGGCCTCAACTTGAGCCTATTAAGCTTGTTCGGCATCGTGGGGCTTTCCGGCGTGGTGGTCAACGACTCCTTGATCCTTATTCACCGGGCCAACGCGCTGGTGGCGGAGGGAATGTCGCCGGGGCAGGCGGTGCGGGAAGCCGGCCCCCACCGCTTCCGGGCCATCCTCCTCACCTCGATCACCACCTTCGCCGGTTTGACCCCCATCATTTTCGAACGCAGCCTGCAGGCCCAATTCCTGATCCCCATGGCCGTGAGTCTGGGCTTTGGCGTGCTTTTCGCCACCGGCATCACCCTGCTCCTGATCCCCAGCCTGTACCTCATCTTGGAGGACATGCATAACTTAAAGGCGCGCATTACTGAACGCATCTTCGGCGCTAGGGCCCAGGATCACCCCGCCCATTAGCCTCAACTCGGCAAACCTCAAAGGGAGCCCTTAATCAGGGCTCCCTTTTTTTGAGGGCAGTTATCGCGGCAATTTTGATTTGGGCGATCACCGGCCGCGTGCGTTGGTTGGAAGCCTGGGGCGATCCCGAGAAATTCATCTGCTTAGAGCGCATCTGCAACCTGGTGCGCCAGCACCTATGGGCCGCCTTTGCCGGTGAATCAACCTGCCTGCGCGCCGTCCCACATTGGCTGGCAGGCTGGATGTGGTCGGTGGGCTTCAAGCCGACGGTGTTGCAATTGGTTTGAGCCCGGCGCATAATCCTGCTGCGCATGATCGGGGAGTTTCATTTGGTGCATGCATGTGGCCTCGTCATTGCCCCTAGCTCAACACTATAGAAATGTTTGCAGCACAGACTTATCGGAGACACCGTTTGACCTGAGAATGGGAACCGGGCTAATATATTAAAAGTTATGGCGATTGCGGTTTTGGCTGGGGTTCCGGTGAGAAATCGCTTTGCTTGGTAGGCAATGAAGCCTTTGGGTGCGGCCCAACCCCGTGACAGAGCGCACCGGGAGCATCAAAAGGCCCAAAACGAGGCGAAGCGCAGCGACTGCCGCATACTCTGGGGTACTACCTGGGGAGCAAGGGGGGGATTAGGCAATGCCTAACCATAGCTTTGCCATTTCGATTTTGATCATTCTCCTTTTAAGCACTACACACACTTGGGTCGGAACCGGAGATTGTGATGCTGCTAAACGAGCGTCAAGCCCGGATGAAGCGATACGAACCTTAACACAAGACTGTATAGAAACCGGAATCAGCCGGCCTGATTGCCTGGCGGCCGCTTATTTCAAGCGCGGATATGCTTGGGTTCTCAAAGGTCAGTACGACAGGGCAATTGCGGACTACAACAAAGCATTAGAACTCAAGCCCAATAAAGCTTGTGTTTACAACAACCGCGGCTGGGCATGGTCCCACGAGGGGCAGTACGACAAGGCCATTGTAGACTTCACAAAGGCATTAGAACTCGAGCACGATATACCTAATGCCAACTTCAACCGCGGCTACGCTTGGTACCTCCAAAGGCAGTACGATAGGGCCATTGCGGACTACAACAAGGCATTGGAACTCAAGCCCAATGACGCTGGGACTTACTACTACCGTGGCCTCGCCTGGTACGATA
>CAZDRW010000415.1:0-1967 GCA_964507555.1 uncultured Desulfarculaceae bacterium | reverse complement strand
AACACCCGGAACACTGTCGCGGCGATGGCCGACTACAACAAGGCCATAGAACTCAAGCCAGATTATGCTTTGGCTTACTGTGTTCGCGGCATTTCCCTGGCCAGGAAGGGTCAGTACGATAAGGCCATTGCGGACCTCACCATCGCCATTGAACTCAAGCCTGATATGGCCGAGGCTTATATCAACCGCGGTGCCGCCTGGAATCAGGGGGGCCAGCACGACAAGGCCATCGCTGACTACAACCAAGCCATAAAATTAAGGCCGGAATTTGCCGAGGCCTATTTCAATCGCGGCAATACCTGGTCTGACAAGGGTCGTTATGATCTAGCTATTGCCGACTACAACCAAGGAATAAAACTCAAACCCGAGGACGCCAGGGCTTACTACGCCCGCGCTGAAGCCTGGTTCAGGATGAGAAAGTATGAACAGGCCATTGCCGACTATAACCGATCCATAGAACTCAAACCTGATTATGCTGAAGCGTACAACAACCGCGGCAATGCCTGGGCGGCCCAAAGAAAGTATGAACAGGCCATTGCCGACTACAGCAAGGCTATTGAATTGAATCCAAACGAGGCATTTTCATTGAACGGCCTTGCCTGGTTGATGGCAACCGCCTCCGATGCCGGATTTCGCAACGGCAAGAAGGCCGTCGAACTTGCGCGAAAGGCGCTTAGCCTCAAAGATGATACTGGGATTCTCGACACCCTTGCAGCCGCTTATGCCGAGAACGGCGACTTCTCCAAGGCTGTGGAAACTCAGGCTCAACTGATAGATAAGCTGAAGAAGCAGGGTGCAAATAAAGATGTATTGGCGGAGTTTTCAGTGCGCCTGGAACTTTACAAGTCTGGCAAACCCTATCGCGAAAGGTGAAAGCAGGAGGTCAGCGCCGGTTATCAGCGGACGTTAAGCTCCCACGGCATGACATGCATTCAGTTCTCCCTCGCTCAACGAGTTACCCCCTTGGCCTTACCATTTCGCTTGGCAAGGTTTCGCGTTTTGCGCGGCAGCTTACCGAGACGCTCTGGGTGCAGCATGGCTCAAGTATGTTCACGGCTCGAATCCAAAGAGTTGGAGGGCTCCATTTGCGGTACGAGCATTTATTGCTGATGGTTTGTTTCTTTGGTTTCGGCGGGCCGAAACGGGTTGGTTGGCATGAACGCGAGGTATGATTTGCGCGAGACAATGGATGACGCACTTATAAAACCGCGCCGCGGTCAGGGCCGGGGGCAAGCCGGCCGCTTGCTCTTCCTGGTCTCGCGCACCCGCTTCAGGGTGTCTTGATAGACCTGGGCCTGGGCCGGCGGCGCCAGGGCCAGCGCGCGCCGGGCCAGGAACTCGGCCTGGTCCAGTTCCTCATTGCGGGCGCATAGCAACCAGGCCAGGTTGTTGTAGGGCCGGGGATTACGGGGCTCGGCTTCCAGGGCCTGGCGATAGGCCCCCTCGGCGTCGCCGTCTTGCCCTGATTTGAAAAAGGCGTTGCCCGCGTAGAGATAGGCGCCGGGCAGTTCCTTGGCCGCGCTCAGATACTCCTTGGCCGCTAGCCTGTACTTGCCCTGCTTTTCATAGGCCAGGCCCAATTGCAGATGCTCCTGGCTGCTCAAGGGGTCTTCCAGCACCACAACCTTGGGCAGGCCGCAGCCGGCCAGGATAAGGGCCAGGCTCAAGACAAGGAAGGCGCGGCTGATCATGAACAGCCCCCCGGGCCGGGCGAAGCCACCCGCAAGGTGGCCAAGCCGGTCCGCCTCCAGGCGGGCAGGAAATCCTGCCAAGGCATGGCCATGCCTTGGCTGAGGCCCGAGTTGACCAGCACCCCTTGGGCTGAGTGGCCCGTCACCACCAGGTAGTGCAGCTTTTTGAGCGGGCCCAGGCCGTTATCCACCATCACCACCAGGGGCAGGTCCTTATTGATCCACTTCACCAAGTCCGAGGGGCCGCCTTGATACCAGAGGGCGCAAAGGCCTTGG
>CAZDRW010000414.1:0-3886 GCA_964507555.1 uncultured Desulfarculaceae bacterium | reverse complement strand
GGTTGAGGAATATGGCCAGGGCTTTGACATTTATTTAAAGCTCGCCGCTGACAAAAAGAAAGCGTTGCGGCAGATGACCGCCGCCGGGAAGGCGGCCCAGGAACTGGCCGAGAAGATCGGCAACGAACAGCGGAAGGCCATGATGGCCTTTCAGCAAAAATCCGGTGAACAGCTTTCCCAGGGCATGCGGATCATCGAATTGGCTTACCGGGCGAAAGTGGACATCACCTTGTCCCAGGCCTCGGCCTATGCTTGGGAGCTCAACCCCGGCGAGGAGGCTTTTGATGAGTGGGAACTGCCCAATATGCGAATCAGCACTGTCTTGGACAGCATCAAAGAGTTGGTTAGCTCTGAAAGCGATAAGAGCGAGTCGGAAGCGCTGATAAAGTTCCATCGTCAATATTTGGATTTCATGAAGGCCTACATGAAAGACAAATCTCCGGAAAAGAAACAAGAAGCCTTTAAGGTGGCAGATCAAATGATCGCCTGCATGGATAAATTTCTGAACGGCCAGTCAATCGTGATGAAGGTTGTACGCCAGCAGATGGCCGGGACCATGGAGCAGCGTTTGGTTGCAGCCGGCTCTGCCGAGTTTTTGGCCAAGCAATTTTTACAAGTGCGGGCAGCGGAAAAAAATTTCGTCAGGGAAGTCGCCGGATCAAGGCAGGCTGTATTGACAAACTTGCAGGCAATAATGGGGAAAATTAAAGAGCTGCAAAAGCTATTGGTGGCCAAGGATGACTTGGCCAAGATCGAGGACATGGCCCAGGCGGCCGGAATTTATGAAACGGCTTTTTCGCGGTTTGTGATCATGACAGACAAGCAGAAGGCAGCCGCAGCCCAAATGGCCGCCAAGGCCGAAGCCGCAATGGTTGCCTGCCTATCGGCCCGTAGAAGGCAAATGGCCTCCATGCAGGAAGGCATGGACCAAGCCAAATGGGCCATGGGTCTTGCCGGATCGGCAGCTATCCTAATTGGTCTTCTTTTGGCTTGGCTCATTAACCGCACCATCTCCAAGCCACTTAAAGCGGTGGTTGCCAGTTTGGATGAAGGCGCAGGCAAGGTGAAACAGGCGGCCGAATACATGAGCAGTAACTCGGATACCTTGGCTCAAGGGACCAGCTATCAAGCCGCTTCCTTGGAGGAAACCGGCGCGGCTCTGGAAGAAGTGGACGCCATGACCCGGAACAATGCGGACAATGCCCGCCAATCTGAAGCCTTGGCCAAGCTGACAAGCGAAGTCCTCGAAAAGGCTGAGCAGAGCATGATGCAAATGGCGGAGTCCATGGAGAGGCTGACCGAGAGTGGCGGCGAAATCGCCAGGATCGTCAAATCCATCGATGAGATTGCTTTCAAGACCAACCTTTTGGCCTTAAACGCCGCAGTGGAGGCGGCCAGGGCAGGGGTAGCAGGATATGGTTTCGCGGTGGTTGCTAACGAGGTCCGCAATTTGGCCGGCCGGGCTGGAGAAGCCGCCCGCAGTACACAGGGTTTAATCGAGGTGACGGTCCAGCGCATCGGTCAGTGTTCGTCCCTTGTTGGCCTAACCCAAGACGCCTTTAAGGAAGTGAGCGCCACTTCCTGCAAACAAGCTGGGCTTATCGCCGAAATCGCCGGCGCTTCGGTTGAGCAGGCCGAGGGAATCGCTCAAATCAAGCAAGCTGTCGCTCGGATGGATCAAGTAGTGCAAAATACCGCCACTGGCGCCGAGGAATCAGCCGCCGTGTCTCATAGCTTAAACGGGCAAGTAGACCAGCTAAACGACGTCATCAAGCGCATATATAAAATGGTAGATGGCTATGGCGGAGATGGGACGACTGCGGAAAAGGTTACCGGCCATTCGAAAAAACGGGGCCAACCGCTGCCGTTGAATATAGACGGGGTTCACCTAATCGAATAATTGAAGCCAGGAGTTCCCAGGACACTCAGAAAACGGCAAGAGCTAAGGCCCTATACGATATTTCTTGGGGATGGGATCAAGGCTGGTTATTGCGCATACGGGCTTGGCTCTGACACTAAACAGAAATGAAAAAAGCGCACAAGAGCTTTGTTCTCGAGAACGGCCCCAAAGTCTTGGCAGAATTGGAACAGAAAAACGGCATCAAGCAAAAACAGCGCCGAGCAGAAACGCTCTCTTGTTCAGTCGGTCATATCCTCTAGGCTTTCCCGCAGAATGGCAACCTCACTGACAATCGCATCTCGTTGAGCTTTGATAAATTTGGGTGCAGGTCTGGCATAACATTCCTCCCCGCATCAAGAGTGACCTGCCCCCTTAAGGGTCACCACTTTTAAGCTACATGTTTCATGGTCTGACCTTCCTCCGGATCCTGCACCGGGGGAAGGTCACAGCCATAGAGATTAACTCAAAAACTGGGGTTCGTTTAAGGGGTCAGGTCAATTAACTGAATCTGCGATTTATATTCCAGAGAGTAATTATAAGTCTAATTGTTAGTTAAAAGTGCGCTTGGTGGAGCCGTCGCTGGCCCATGCTTCTGCAGTGACGTTGACTGGTCCTAACGAGATAAGGTCTCTGGAAAGGCATCGTTTGATTTCCGGCACGGCTTCGACTGCCCGTTTCGCTTTCAGGGCCAGATCTGAATGTGCACCCAGATTGGTCTGAACCATGAGTTCCAACCGTTGCGTTTGTCCCTCGCTGCGCAGGCAGGCGCGGCCGCGTCAAACATGGCTGGAGCGGGAACCGCCGGAAAGGCCAGGCTGAGCAGATAGCATATGCCCAACGTGCCACCCCAGGCCGCCATATAAAACGGCCAGCTTTTCCTGAACAACCGCCAGGCGGTTTTGGGGCTCAGGCTGGCCAGGCCATGCAAGAGCGAGGAGATGATGTAGGGATAGACCACCGATTCCAAAAGCATGACATAGGCGGTGCCAAAAGGCTGTAACGCTCCCGCGGGCTCGCCAACCAGAATCCCGGTGGCAAGACCCGCCACCGCCCCCACTCCGATCCATCCCGGCAAACCCAGACGCAACATATTTGAAACTCCGTGATCAATTGATGAAGCGCGCAGCCAGTCTTGGGGGCAGTCCCCACTGCAAGCAGCTCACAGGGAGGTTCCCGCCATTCTAGCAGAGCCGCCGGGCCCAATTGCAAGCTTCCAGGTTTCAATGTAAATGGCGGTTGAAAACCGTGACACACCGATTCATTTTTCTTCTGGAGTTGCCTGGCGATATAGACCGTATTGGTCTTGATCAGATTGTGCTTCCGAGTTTGGCCGCGATGGCCCGGAAATCCTAACCTAGGCCTTGCTGCATATTTTGAGGAGAGGTCAGCGCCTTCAACGAAAGGAGCCTTCAGTGCCATTAACACTAACCGAAGACCTTAAACATCTGTCACCTCACAATCATTGTTCACGAGGGGAAGTTTAGATGCGAGTTAGCCTACCGCCTACTCCTTGTTCTTCAGCAGGTCGGCCAAGCCGGCGAAAGGCTGGTGGGTGGTTGTGGTCTTTTTCTGTTTGGCCGGGGCCAGCTCGCCATATTCCTCCTGGAAGCCCATCTTCTGGTGCTCGTGGTCGTGGCAGTAGATGCATAAAAGTTCCCAGTTGCTGCCGTCCGGCGGGTTGTTATCGTGGTCGTGGTCCCTGTGATGGACCGTAAGTTCTTTGAGCTTCTTGCCGGAGAACTCCCTGGCGCAGCGGGCGCAGACCCATGGGAACATTTTTAGGGCCTTTTCGCGATAACCTTTTTCCCGTTCGGCCTGCCTGCGGCGGGCCTCTGCCACTATGTCATCTTGCTGGCTCATATTTCTTTTTGCTCTCAGAACCTGCAGGGCGGTCTCTTGAGCACCCCTGCAGGGCAATTTACCCTGAATTATGCAGCAGTCGCCGCGCTGTCTTTTCTTTCGGCCTTCTGATGTTTCTAGTGCATG
>CAZDRW010000413.1:365-3889 GCA_964507555.1 uncultured Desulfarculaceae bacterium | reverse complement strand
GAGCGCTATCGCAGCAGGGAAACCCCGCTCTCGGGGCTGGCTCCGGAGCCGGGCAGCCGGCGGGAGCGTAAGGCCGAAGCCGCCCAAGCCGAGCGCGCGCCCGATGCTTATGAAGCCTTCGAGGCCTGGCAGCTCCTGGACTGGGCCCTGGGTCATCTCTCGCCAGCCGACCGCATGGCGCTCACCTTGGTTCATCTGGAGGGCTGGACCCAGGCCGAGGCGGCCGAGGCGCTGGGCTGGAGCCAGGCGATGGTTAAACTGCGGACCTTCCGGGCCCGCCGCAAGCTTCGCAAGGTTATTACCGGTTCGCTTTCCGGGGAGGTGGATGATGAATCGGATCAAGCAAAAGCCTGAGCGCTTGGATGCGTTCCTACGCAGGGCTCATGATGCAAGGCCCGAGTTGGAGCTTTCCGATGAGTGGCAGGCCGGACTTATGCGGGAGATCGACCAGCTTGCCCGCAAACCCCGCCGGAGGTTCCTGCCGGAGGAACCCGCGGCCGTATTCGCCAAGTTGCTGTTCCGATTCGCCGGAGCCGGTGCGGTGGTGGCGGCCGGGCTTTTGATCTACACCCATCTCTACGGCCCCGACCTGGACCGGCAGGCAGCGGGGATAGTCTTGGAGCAGCCCGCCTCGCCGGTGGCACTGGAAAGGCTGCTATGGTCATGAATATAGGAGGCCTGCGATGAATCGGGGACGCATGTGGGTTGGGTTGCTGGCGGTATTCGCCTGCGGTCTGGCCATCGGCGCATTAAGCGGCAGTCTCTACGAGCGCAACCAAGCGGCCGAGCGCTACAGCAAGATCCGGAGTGATAAAGGCGCGTTCCTTACCGCTCTGGTCCTGCACCGCCTGCAGGAGAACCTGGCTTTGAGCCCGGCGCAGAAAGCCGGCATCCAGCCGCTTTTGATGGAGGGCTTCCGCCGCTCCCTGAAGGTGCGGGAGGAGGTGCGGCCCCGCCAGGACCAGATCATGCGGGAGACCGCCGAGCAGATCCGCGGGCTCCTCACCCCGGACCAGGCGCGCAAGCTGGCGGAGAGCGGCGAGTGGATGGTGCTCAAGCCCTGGCGCCGGGCCAAGCAGCCTTAAGCGGGACCCAAGCGCGGCAAAAGCTCTGATTTCCCGCCATAGGTCTCGGGGTTATTCCCCTGCTTCATTGGGCCGGGATGCGCACCGCGTCATCATCAAAGTCGCCAGCCGCGGCGCCGGGATGGCAGGCCCCGCAGTTGGCCAGAGAGCCTATGGACTTCCTCTTGAAAGCTCCCCGCGGGATATCGTCCTCCTCGTGCTTGTGGGTGATATAGGGCACTTCGGTGATTCTGAGGGGAGTGAGCGCGCCCAGGCTTTTCATGATCTTGCGGGCCAATTTTGCCGATGAACGATCAGCGGCGTTGGCCCCCAGAAACCGTGTCAAAGCGCTCTGCACGGCCTGCTCCAACCCAAGGTCCTCGCCATAATGACTGGCTTGGCCTTGGATGATCCTGCGCCAAGAACCGCTGGGGAGCAATGCCGGCGGATAAGCCAGGTGGCAACCGCCGCAGCTATCCTTGTAAAGCTGATTCTGCGGGGCGGCCAACCCACGCTTGGCGTGTTTTCTTTTCTTGTCGTGGGAATGGTCGTCCGCTGCCGCCGTAAGCATAAACGGCCAGGCCAACAGGCAAGTCCCAAGAATGAAATAGGCGAGAAGGTCTTTAAACATGGGTGATCCTCCTGTTCAGGCGGGAACCGCGCAAAGCAGAAGCTCATTCATGCGATAGGCACCAACCACGGCTACAAGCCTTTGGCGCGGTTCGCCTCCGGTTGCGCCGGCTTTTCCGGCTCCGGCGTCATGGCGGCCCAACCCCCGCCCATGGCCTTGTACAAGGAAATGAGCCTACCCACCACGGCGCCCCTGCTGAGCGCCAACTGGTCCTGGAACTCCAGCAGAGAGCGCTGGGCGTCCAGCACGCTGTCGAAGTTCACCAGCCCGGCCTTATAGAGATCCTGGGAAAGCATCTCCGCTTCCTTGGCGGCGTCCACCGCATAGCGCAGGTTGGCGCGTCGGTTCTGCTCCAGGGCGTAGCCGGAAAGCGCGTTCTCAACCTCTTCCAGGGCCGACAGCACCGTGGCCTGGTAGGCCAAAAGATATTGCTCCTGCACGGCGTACTGGGCCTCGATGTTTTGGCGGATGGCGCCGGCGTCGAAGAGCTTCCAGGATATGGAAGGCAGGAAACCGGCGAAAAAGCTGGAGGAGCGCAGGAGATCGCCTGCCTGCACCGCTTCCAGGCCGATGGATCCGCCCAGCCTGAAGCGCGGGTAGAGATCGGCGGTGGCCACACCGATCCGGGCGCTTTGGGCGGCTAGAGTGCGTTCGGCCCGTCGCAGGTCCGGCCTGCGGCGCAGGGCCTCGGCCGGCACCCCCACCGCCACCGCTAACGGCGGCACCGGCAGCGGCTTTGCCGCCTTGAGCCGTCCGTGCACCGCGCCCGGCGCCTGGCCCAACAGCACCGCCAGCCGGTTCAGGCTGGCCTCACGCCCGATCTCCAAGGCCGGGATAAGGGCCCTGGTGCGCTCCAGGTTGTAGCGCGCCTGCTCCAAGGCCAGCTTGGTGGTAAGCCCCGCCTCATGACGGGATTGAATGAAACCGTAGGTGTTCTCCTGGGAGGCCAGGTTGGCCCGGGCCACCGTAAGGCGGGCCTGGAAGGTGCGCACCTCCACGTAGCTCAGCGCCACTTCGGCTGCCAGGCTCACCAGCACATCCTCTAGATCGGCCTCGGCAGCCTCCAGGTTAGCCTGGGCCGCCTCCACCGAGCGGCGTACTCCGCCGAACACATCCAACTCCCAACCGGCGTCAAAGCCGGCCTGGTAGAGCCTGTCCGGCGGGTTGCGGGCGGTGTTTTCGCTAGAATCGTTGGCCTCGAACTGGGCGCCGGCGTCCACCGTGGGGAAGAGCCCGGCCCGGCTTATCCCGCGCTGGGCCCGGGCCTGGCGCACCCGCGCCTTGGCCTGTTTGAGATCCAGGTTGCTTTTCACCGCTTGGGCGACGAGCTTGCTCAGCTCGGGGTCCTTTAAAAGATCCCACCAGCGGGCCAGCTCTTCGGGCGTGGCCCTCTGCGCGCTAAGGCCCTTATCCATGCCGCTGTTCCAGGCTTGGGGCGCCTCGGGCTCCGGCTTCACATAGTCCGGTCCCACCGGCGCGCAGGCCGTCAGGAAAACCAGGGCCAAGGCGAAAAGCCCGGTCCAGGCCCGCTGAAAGCGTTTTCTAGCCACGGTGGTTCCCTCTGGCGCCCTTGAGACGCTCGCGCAGCTTCTGACAGACGGCGAACAGGGCTGGAATCAAGAAGATGCCGACCACGGTGGCGGCCAGCATGCCGCTGAACACGGTGGCGCCGATGGCCTGGCGGCTGTTGGCACCCGCACCGCTGGCCAGCACCAGGGGCAGCACTCCCAGGATGAAGGAAAAGGCGGTCATCATCACCGCCCGGAACCTGAGCTTGGCGCCGGCGGCGGCGGCTTCGTCGATGGCAAGGCCCTCTTCGCGCTGCTTCT
>CAZDRW010000413.1:0-355 GCA_964507555.1 uncultured Desulfarculaceae bacterium | reverse complement strand
GGCAAACTCCACGATCAGGATGGCGTTCTTGCTGGCCAGGCCCACCAACAGCACCAGGCCGATCTGGGCGTAGATGGAAAGGCTGAGCCCGCCCAGCATCAGGCCCAGCAGGGCTCCAACGGCGGCCACCGGAATGGAGAGGATCACGGCCAAAGGTATGGTCCAGCTCTCGTATTGGGCCACCAAAAACAGGTAGCCGAATAAAAAGGCCAGCCCCAGGAGAATGGGGGCTTGGCCGACGGTCTGCCGCTCTTGGTAGGATAGCCCCGACCACTCATAGGCGAAATCCTCGGGCAGGGTCTTTTTGGCCACTTCCTCCATGGCGTCCATGGCCTCGCCGGAGCTGAAACCCTCG
>CAZDRW010000412.1:0-3898 GCA_964507555.1 uncultured Desulfarculaceae bacterium | reverse complement strand
AAAGCATATAAGCGTGAAGCCATCTCCAAGACTAGGTATCCCCATCAGGCCCGTTGAAGACTACGACGTTGATAGGCCGGAGGTGTAAGTGCAGCAATGCATTCAGCTGACCGGTACTAATAGCCCGTGAGGCTTGGCCACTTTAAATATCTTATCCGGATCTTGACAGACTCAGCTAAGACGTTGATACGGTTTACATAAATCATCTTCTTGCAACGCGATATTGACACTAGAATAAAGTTTCTGGTGGCTATAGCGAGGAGGCCACACCCGTTCCCATCCCGAACACGGAAGTAAAGCTCCTCAGCGCCGATGGTACTGCATTTTTCAAGTGTGGGAGAGTAGGACGCCGCCGGATTTAATTTAAAACCCCCCGCTTGGGTAACACCAGGCGGGGGGTTGTTTTTGTTGTTAACTCCATGGTAAATCTTTGGTGCGTTTCCCTTGATGCCTCCTAGTTTAAGTGCTTTCGCCTTATATCGCGAGGTAATAGGGGTTTTATTTCATGCAGTTGCGGGCATCAAGGTCGCCACTTTCGAAAGGGATGGATAAGCTGGGTAGCGGTGTGGCGGCGACCCATGCGGCTGGACTACTGCAGACGTTCTAAGCGGGCTCGGTCTCTTCTTCTTCGCCCCAGCCCGGTTGCAATAGCTGCATGAGCGGGGCATAGGCAAAGCGGCGGCCGCGCTTTTGGCCGGTGATCTCGGCCAAGAGCGCCTGGTCGGCCAGTTTGTCTACCAAGAGCCCGGCGGTGCGCTGGGTGACGTCGAGCTTTTCGGCGATGGTGGGGAGATCAATGACCGGCATTGCCAACAGAAGATCCAAGAGGCGCTTGGGGTTCTGCGGCGCGCGAACCCAGGTGTCGATCAGATCGTGATGGGATTGGTTGAGTTCGCGGGCGGCCATGGCTATACCGCAGACGCTGCGGGCCGAGAACTCCATCGCCGATAAAAACACCAGAAACAGCTTGCGCCAGGCCCCGGCATCGCGCACTTCCTTCATTAGGCTATCCAGGCCTCCCGGCAAACTGATTGCCGCTTGCAACATGCCCGGCCCCACCCGGTCAAAGGCATGGGCCGGCAACCCAAGGCGCGGGGCTAAACCACACAAGAAGATCCGGCCGGCCCTGGAGCGGCGTCTGGCCTGAGGGCCTTCCCTTTCCCAAGCTGCCAAAGCCAGGCCCGCCGCCCAAAGCGGTGGAAGCCCTGCTTTAAGCCAGCGGGGAGCCAAGGTCCAGGCCGCGGCACCGGGCACCGGAGCGTCCAAAGGTTTGGGCGGACTTGCGCCCCTGGCCAGGCCGGGCGCGTCCAGGTTTTGATATAGCTCGGTTACCAAAGACGGCACCAAGGGATGCTCGCTTGGTTCGGCATATAACCGCCCGCGAGTCAGGATTAGGCCCACCGCCAGGCGAAGGGGCTTGGTGGGGCGGGATGGTTGCGGATTGGGGCCCAGGGAAATCAGCTCGGCAAGGTCCAGGGTAAGCCCGCGCATCTCTATTTCGCCTAAAGAAAACCAGGCGGTAAGGGCTCCGGAGGCGAAGCCCGGCCATGGCTGCCAAAGGCGTTGGATTGCCTCCAGCTCTCCAATCCGGCGCTCCGCCAAGGCTAAAAGCCTGGCAGCCGGGGCCTCCAAAACCAAGTTTTCAGGCTTTGCGCTTGCGTCCATTTCCTTACTATCAACCAAATATAAGTCATCTTCAATAAAAATATTATCGTGGCAGAGGCGAAATGGGCTATCCGCTCTCAATGTATTCGAACTAATCATTAAACAGACAAACACCCGTCTAGCAATCATGGCAGAAAACGCCTGATAAATGTCATTGCTGCCAAAGTAGGGTTTGTGTATCAATATAACTCACCAGAGGCGCGCACCTTTTAAGTGGATGAAAACATGAAAAAGACGGTGGAGTTTGTCATATACCCGGAAGCCTTGGGTCTTGATATCAACGGTCCCCTGGATGTGTTCACCATAAGCAGCGAATTGCTGGCCAAGTCCGGGAAGACGGATGATGGTTATATGCCTGTTTTTTCGGCAAAAGATCCGGGTAAGCTGCGGCTTTGCTCTGGGCTTTCGGTTTTGGCGGAAAACCGGCTGGGCCAAGGCGATGCACCGGATATCCTGCTGGTACCTGGCGGATACGGTGCCGAGAAAGCGGCCAATGATTTGCATCTCATTGAGCTGATACGGAAGCGGGCCAAGGAAGCCGGCCGCATAGTATCGGTATGTAATGGTGCTTTGATATTAGCCGCTTGCGGCCTCTTGGACAATAGGAAAGCCACCACCCATTGGCGAAGCGTTGCTGAACTGAGCCGCAAGCACCCCTTGGTGGAGGTGGAGCCGGACGCCATTTTTGTGCGCGATGGCAATATCGCCACCAGCGCGGGAGTGACGGCGGGCATAGATCTGGCTTTGGCCTTGGTGGAAGAGGATCATGGCCCTGCCCTGGCCCTGGAAGTGGCCCGGGGTCTGGTGCTCTATTTTCGGCGAACCGGCGGCCAATCCCAATTCAGCGCGCCCATGGAATCCCGGCAAAGGGCTGGCCGGCGTTTCAGCAAACTCCATGACTGGATGTTAGCTAACCTGGATAAATCCCTAACTGTTGACCGTATGGCCCAGCGAGCGGGTATGAGTCCGCGCAATTTCGCTCGGGTTTTCAGCGCTAAGACCGGCATGACCCCGGCCACTTATGTGGAGACCTTGCGGCTGGACCGGGCGCGGGAGGTGTTGGAATCCGGCGAGGATTCAATGGAGCAAGTGGCGGAAACCAGCGGTTTCGGCAGCGAATACCGGATGAGGCGCGCCTTTCGCCGCCGTTTCAGCGTAAGCCCCGCCCAATATCGATCACACTTTAGTGTGAACCAAAGGAGTAATAGCTAATGAGCTTAAAATACGGCGTTTTCATATATAACAAGGTGGCGGAACTGGACTTTGTGGGTCCCTTCCAAGTGTTCGGCATATCAAAATTCATCAATGGCGAAACCGGCATGCTGGCCACGGTGGCTGAGAGCGAAGGACCCATAACCGGCACGGCGGGCCTGAAGGTGATCCCGGATTATAGCTTTGCCGATGCGCCCCAGTTCGATGTGGTCTTGGTGCCGGGTTCCAAAGATGTGGATAGCACGGCCAAAAATCCCAGGGTGCTGGAGTGGCTCCAGGCGCAGGCCCAAGCGGCCCGCTATGTGGCGGGTGTCTGCACCGGCACTTTAATCATGCAAAAGGCCGGTCTTTTGGCTGGCCGCAAAGCCACCACCCATTGGCAAATGATGGATACTTTAATTAATGACCCACAGGTCACAGAGCTGCCCGAGATGCGCTATGTGCGCGATGGCAATATCATAACCTCGCAGGGAGTTTCGGCTGGCATCGATATGGCGCTCTGGCTGGTGGGCGAATTGCACAGCCCGGATCATTCCCGCATGATACGCAAGGTTCTGCAATATGATCCTGCGCCGCCCTACACGGCTGAAGTATAAATAATCAACTGACTGCTCACTAAGGGGCCCGGCTAAAGCCGGGCCCCTTTTTTGGGGTTGACCGGCAAAGCAAGATGCCTCATAATAGTTAATAATAATTACTAGTAGATAATAATTATCCATAGCACTGGTCGCGCTGGTGGAATGGGGCGGGCGGAATTGGACCTAAAAGAGCGGCTCAATCAGATCTTGGAGGCTCTCCGGCAGCGGGGGCACAGGATCACTCCGCAGCGGATGGCGGTGCTAAAAATATTGGCTGAAAGTAAAAACCATCCCAGCGTAGAGAGCATTTATCAGCAAGTGCGGCAGGATTTCCCCACCACAAGTTTGGCCACGATCTATAAAACCGTCACATTATTAAAGGAGATCGGCCAGGTTTTGGAACTGGGCTTCGCGGATTGGGGGAGCCGCTATGACGGCAACAA
>CAZDRW010000411.1:0-3900 GCA_964507555.1 uncultured Desulfarculaceae bacterium | reverse complement strand
CGAAATCCTGGTATCCCAATCCCTGCACGACCTCTTAGCCGGGGACCTCATAGTGACCCGCTCCTTTCAGGCCGAACTAAAAGGCGTGGAGGGTAAAGTCAGCCTGTATCATGTGGAGGGTCTACTCTCCTGCGCCGGCCAAGGCCCTATGATTAACGAACCGTCCAACAATCCACCTTGTTGTGCCGGATCATGAGGAGGCCATCGTAATGAAACAAAAAGTTTGTGTGCTGGCGATAATTATAATTTTTACTTTATGCTTCGCCGCCATGGCTTCCGCTCAAGCTCCGCCCCCTTCCAGCAAGGGGCAGACCCTATACCTGCCTTTGGTGAGCTATGTTTACCTGGGCCCTAAAAACAAGCCCTATGAACTGACCAAAACTTTCTGTTTCCGCAACCGCGACCGCAAGCAGTCCCTCACCCTGCTCTCCATCGAATATTTCAACGGCTCCGGCCAGAACCTGGGCAACGTCCTGGACAAGTCCCGTATTATCAGCCCGCTGGCTTCCCTACAAATGCCAGTGGCTTCACCCAAAAAGGACCAAGCCAAAGAGGGATCTCCCTGCTTGATCGTGCGCTGGAAAGCCGACAACGCGGTTACCACGCCTCTGGTGCAATGCATCATGATCGGGGCCACAGGCCAGCAAGGCATCTCCTTCAGCACCACCGCCACCCCTATCCCCTAGGAGCCATGACAGATAGGGGGTGCTGGGCACGCGCAGGATCTTGGCTTACAATGTGGTTGAAGAAGGCCATAACGAGGGACTTTAGACAGCATCGCGGCCAGCCCCTGTTTGTGAGGTGACACCTTCACGGCCGATTCTCATGAGAATGGCTGTAACCGATAAACAGCAAGTCCAGGAGCGCCGATACACCTTGGAGGACAAGACAAGAAATACTGCCGGCGCCCGAGAGGCACATGCGGCGCGGCCGGAAAACGAATTGGCCGAAGCCCATCGCCAGCTGAGCATAGCGAAACGGGAGCTGCTGCGTATTGCCGTCGAGGCGGACGATCTTCGCAATGATCTGAATAATGTCCTCAAGACCGTCGGGCAAGCACTGTTTATCGTGGACAATCACCTGAGGATAAAAAGTTACAACCCAGCCGCCCACCAATTATTCTCTTTGGCCTCCGGCGATCCGCCCAAGGACCTGACTCAAATTCACACCCGCATCCCCATGCCCGATCTCAGCAAAACCATCCGGCACGCCATGGATTCGCAGCGCCAGATTGACCAAGAGATAAAATCCGGCGGTGAGATATATGCCATGCGCATATCACCGTACCTGGACGATCGTGGCCAGCCGGCAGGCGCCCTGGTCATGTTTACGGAAAAAACCAAACTGATCCAAGCCGAGCGCGAACGTTCCTCCATCGGCTACATTGCCCAGCTTTTCATGCTCTATGACGACCTTGATGACCTTTACCGCGAACTTCCCCGAGTATTGGCCCAGCGACTCAACTTCCCGTTTGCGCTTTTGGAGCTTTTTGATGGGGAACACGAAGAAGCGGTATTGGTGGGTTCCTGTGGTCTGGATAATAACGAGGGGCCAGCGCCCAGGCGATCACTGCCCGGCAGCGTGGCAGGCTGGGTGATCCAATCCGGCCGAACCTATATTCAAGACTCCAGCAGCACGCGCAAGCAACCGGTCTGCCTCCCCTTGGGAGGACTGGCCATGGAAACCCTGCTGGCGGTGCCGCTTCGGATCAAGGACGCCATCTTGGGCGTCATCACCCTTGCCGACCACAAGCGGCGGGAGGTGACGGACCATCTGATCGAAACCTTGGAAGTGGTTGGCATCAACGCCGGCTTGGGCATAGAACGCCGCCGCGCCCAGCAGACCGTGATGGAGGCCACTACCGAGGCCTTGATCGAAAGCCTTGACCGCTACCGAAAAATAGTGGACACCGCCAACGAGGGCATTTGGATTGTAAACGATCAGTTGCGCACCGAGTTCGCCAATCCTCAAATGGCCCACATGCTGGGGTACCGGCCGGAGGAGATCAGAGGCCAAAGCGCCTTTCATTTTCTTCCGCTGGAAGACCGCAAGGAGGCGTTGCGTAAGTGGCGGCGCACCCACGAAGGCCTGCAGGAATCCTCGGACTGGCGGCTTTTGCGCAAAAACGGCGGTGAATTGTGGGCCCTGATTTCCACATCTCCCCTGTATGACGAAGAAGGCCGCTTTAACGGCGCCCTGGGCATGGTGGCCGATATCACCCACCGCAAGCATAGCGAGCAGGAGCTCCTGGATCAGCGGCACAAATTGCGGGCCCTGGCCTCGGAGCTGACCATGGTGGAGGAGCGCGAACGACGGCGCATCGCCTCTGATATGCACGATGGCGTGGGGCATCTGTTGGCCGCCTGCAAGCTGCGCTTGGATATGCTCATGGAGACCAACCCCGATCAATGCTCGCATCTTGATGGTATCCTGGAGGTGTTGGACCAAGCCATAGCCACCACACGCTCACTGATTGCCGATCTCAGTCCGCCGGTGCTGCACGAGATGGGCCTGGCCGCGGCTTTGGAGTGGCTGGCCGAAAGAGTGAGCCAGATGAGCGGTGTGGTGGTCAGCGCCCAAGTGGAGACCCCGGCGGTCTCCGTCAACGAAGAGCTTGCGATATTTCTATTCAGGGCCGCCTCGGAGCTTTTGACCAACGTGGTCAAGCACTCGGGCGCAAATAGCGCCTGGGTGTCTTTGCACAACGACGCCGGCAGGTTAAGGTTGTTGGTGGAGGACGATGGCGTGGGTTTCGAACCGGGCCAGATTAAAATGGATTCCTTTGGCTTGTTCAGCATCCGTGAAAGGCTTTCATTTTTAGGCGGCCGCTTGGAAATCGACTCACGGGCCAACCAAGGGACCCGCGCCGCCTTGACGGTGGAGCTTGTGCGACACGATGACTGACAACGGGGTATGGTTATGAGCGTCAGGGTTCTTTTGGCCGATGACCACCAAATGATGCGCGAGGGTTTGCGCACCATGCTGGAAAGCCTTCCCGACGTGGAGGTCGTTGCCGAGGCCGAGGATGGCTTGCAAGCCCTAAGCCTGGCTCATAAGCTTAATCCCGACATGGTGGTCATGGATGTGGCCATGCCCAAGCTTAATGGCATGGAAACCACCCGCCGCCTTAAGGCCGAACTGCCTAAAATCAAGATAGTAGCGCTGTCCATGCACTCGGACCGCCAGTTCGTGGTGGGCATGCTGAGGGCCGGGGCTTCGGCCTATTTGCTGAAGGACTGCGCCTTCCGGGAATTGGCCTCGGCCATCCGCGAAGTGGCGGCGGGCAAGTCGTTCCTCGCCGCCAGCGTGGCTGATCAGGTGGTGGAAGAGATCAACCGCCCCTCGTCCGGCGGCGTGATTCCAGCCCTAACCCAACTTACCAGCCGAGAGCGCGAGATTCTCCAATTGATCGCAGAGGCCAAGACCTCCAAGGAGATCGCCTCGCTTTTGCATATCAGCATCAAGACGGTCTACACCCATCGCAGAAACATCATGGAAAAGACCAAGGCCAAAAATCTGGCCGAACTCACCCGCATGGCCATCCGCCAGGGGATAACTTCCCTATAGGATTTTCCATAAGCTAGCCAGAGGCAGCATCCAGCGACCTGAGCAGCACGCCAGTTCGTTTTTACAAGCTTTGCAAGGGGCTAGGCGCAGACGCCCGCCTTCATCGCCGCCCGGCCGGCGGCGATGATAGGTCAGTCCGCGTTGTTTTGATGCGACACCGCCTTTGTCGGCGGGTTAGGCATTAGTTACCGGCGCGGATCGCGACGGGCTTTGGCGCGGGAAATTTGGCGACGGAGGCGTCGGGCGGCTTGGCGCTCTTTACGGCGCCGCTTATCCGAAGGCTTTTCAGCCCAACGTTTTTCTTTAAGCTGGCGGAAAACGCCTTCCTTAATG
>CAZDRW010000410.1:0-3915 GCA_964507555.1 uncultured Desulfarculaceae bacterium | reverse complement strand
GCCCGTTGCATTATTTCCTACCGCCCACCCAAAGCGGCAAAGCCGTCTCCGGGTCGCGCAGTTGAATGGTTTTGCCGTCCATCGTGGTAGCGGTCATGAGGATGTTGGTAGCCACGCCGTCCAATTCCACCGTGTAGCCGGTCACGCTAAGCGAATCGCCAACTTGCGGCCAGTCAACGCCTTCCTGTTCCCAGAACCACCAGGGGCCCAGGCCGTAAACCGTCACACTGCCGCTGTCGATGACCAGGGTGAGCCCGCCGCCGTTAAGATAACCCACGGCCGCCACTGTGCCACTGTAAGAGAATGGCACGCCACCCAGGATATACGAGCAGTCTTGGGTCGGCACGCCGGTTCCCGTGCCGCTACCGTTGCCCCAACCCGCACCTTGGCCCGCGCCGGGGCCGGCGGCCAGGGCTGGCAGCCCGCTCATAGCGAGCACCATCAACCCAGCCAGTGCCAGAGCAATCAAGCGTTTCATTTTCAAACCTCTCCTTTCGATAATTCTGTTCATAGCCTGGATTCAACTCCGGGGCCGAAAAGACGGGCGCATGACCGGCATTTGGCCGGCAAGGACCATCCCTCCGCAACAGGATGCTTCGGCGATCCGGTATATAAGCCCAGCCGTGCGGGTTGGGCCGGGCAACCCCCTACCGGGGGATCAGACGGGCAGTGGTTAAATTATGGCAAGGTTTAGAGGGTGTCACAAGTAACCCCGCTAAATAAACTTGCCTATTTAAAATCACACCTTAATCAAAAAAGCAGGCTCTATTTATTAAATATAATCTGCAGAAGGCATGCCAAAATCCCATAACTGCCTATTTGTGCATGTGTTTGGTTTTTAACGCATTTTAATGCATACCAAATACATGGCAATGCTAGATATTGCCATACCGCGTATAAATTTTTAGCAGCAAAAATAAAAACTGCGTAATATCTATTCAGGGAATTTGTTAACAATATCGATGGAAAAAAGCCTGCAAATTATGGCCGAGTCACCCGCCAATGCGGATCGCCTGCGGCAGCCGCACCTGGCAGGCGGGTTGGCTATGAATTAGCCAGAACCGACCAGTCCACCAATTGGATTCCCATCTCAGCCAAGACTATGGCCGTGTCCGAGGCAGTCAGCACGCCGAACTCGCGTCCCCTCTGGCTGTTGCAGGTCGAGATAGCTGCTAATTCATCATCCACATAGCCGGGGTGGCACATCAGTTCCAGCAGCTGGTCGCCGCCGTATTTAAGGTAGGCCGCTTCCAGGCAGGCGATGAGCCCCTGCAGATCGGTATTGTCGCCGTACCAATTGGTGATGCAAGCGGTGGGATGCCTTACCCCGCGGGCGTCGAGAAAGCCGGCCGTTGCTCTCTTCGCATTGCGCGCCGGTATGCCGAGTTCGGCAGCCAATTCGGCATACACCGGGAAATAATCGGGGCTCCTGTGGATGTGGTGGTGGGAATCCAAATGGTTAGGCTCTACCCCGGCTGAGCGCAAGCGGGCGACTTGGGCCCTCCATTCCTTTTTAACCTCGTGGGGGTCGGCCTTCACGTCGTGCGGGTGGCGGGGGAAACGCCCCTGCGGGGTCAGCAGGCTGGGTATCTCCTTGGCCGGCAGACAGGGCTGGCAATCGCCGGTAAGTTGCAGATGCAGGCCGGTCCTGCCCTTGATTCTCGGCGCCCATTGGGCGATTCGATCAGCCGAGCCCGGCATGCAGACCATGGCGGTGGTGGTGCAAACCAGGCCCCGCTCTATCGCCTCCACAATGCCGCGGCAAACCCCGTCGGTAATTCCGAAGTCGTCGGCATTTATTATTAGCCTTTTCATGATATGGCTTTCCTAAGCATCCGTATGCAATGAAGTTAGAGCGCCGGGTCCAGCACCACCTTCATGGCGCTTTCGCCCGGCACCTCGCCGGCCACCAGCTTGATGGCGTGCTCAGCCTGCTCCAAAGACAAGCGGTGGGTGATCATATCCTCAAGGGGATAGCGGCCTTGGGAGGCAATGCGGATGGCAGGCTCCACTGCCTTGAAGTTGTGGGAATAGACGCCTAAAAGCTTGAGCTCCTTTACCACCACCTGATCCAACAGAAGCTCCACCTTGGTCTGCGCGCCGTACAGGCCGGGCAGCACCAGGGTGGCGCCCAGGCCGCAGAGGCTGAGCGCGGTCTGGGCCCCGGCAGGATGGCCGGTGACATCCATGACCAGGCCGGCCATGGCGCCGCCGGTGGCCCGCGCCACCGCCTTTATGGGGTCCTCCCGATCAGCGTTGATGACCAAATCCGCGCCAAAGCGCTCGGCCATGGCCAGACGCTGGGCGTCGCGCTCCAGCCCCACCAGCATGATGGGACCGGCTCCGGCTTCCTTGGCCACCATCGCCGCGGCCAGGCCTTGCTGACCCGGCCCCACGATGGCCACCGCCTGCCCCAGGGAGACCCCGCCGATGTGACGCAGCCAGCGCACCGCGTTGCCCAGCACCGCGCAGATGAGCACCGCCGTGCCGGAGCTTAGGCTGTCGTCGATCTTATGCAGCATGGCCCGGGGGTGGATGTAGAGATAGTCGGCATAGGCCCCGTAAAGATGGGGCGGCTCGGCGCAGGAAACCATGGAGCCATAGGTGTAGAAGCGGTCGCAAAGGGTATAGCGGCCCTCCAAACAGGGTCTGCACTTGCCGCAGCCGAAAGCGTACTCGATGATCACCCGGTCGCCCTCGGCCACCCCATGGCGTTTTTGGGCCTCGTCGCCCATGCGATGCACCCGGCCCACGATCTCATGCCCAAGGATAAGGGGATAAGGCCGCGGCGCCCGGCTGGCCTTGCCCCTGAATATGCCAGGATCCGAGCCGCACACCCCGGCCAGTTCCACCTTGAGAATGCCGTCCTCCGGCCCCACCTCGGGCAGGGGGAACTCCTGAATCTGAAGCTTGCCCGGCTCGGTCACCACCACGGCCCTGGTTTTCATGCTGCACTACCTCTTGGCGGTCAAACATAATCGGCTCTTTATTTAACTACCGGATATAGCAGAACCCATGCCCGCAAGCAAAGGCTAAGATGCATCCGCGGCAGGGGTCATGAACATCGGCACATCGAGTTGACCGGCGCTCCTGGTGGCGAGTATGCTAGTACTAATAAAGCGCCTGCCGTTGGCTAGTTCCTATTTCGACATTTCTCAGAGCTTTGCCCGTAGTGCAACGTCCAACCAGCGAGGTTCAATTTGCCCAGTTGGATCATGCCCGCCATAATCGCCACGCTTTTCGGCAGCCTGATTCTGGTGCTGGTCTTTGGTTACCTTTATATCAAAGAACAGCAACGCGGTTTGGGCGTGTGGGCCTTGGCCTGGGTCTTTTACTCTTTGCGCTTCTTGTTCGAGCTGGCCTCTAGCCAGTGGCCCGGCGCGCCCTGGGCATCGGTGGGGGTGCAGTTCTGCGCCCTGGGCAGCGCGCAATTGTTGCTCTGGGGTTCGTATATATTCATTGAAACCAAGATGCCGCGCTACTGGCTGTTCATCACCGGCCTGGCAATCCTCTGGTCCAGCCTGGCCGCGGTGAAAAACCTGCCTTTCATGTGGCAGGCGCTGCCCGCCTTCACCTACCAAGGCCTGGTTTATGGCTGGTCAGGTTATTTATGGCTGCGGCAAAAACAACTGACCGGAGCTCCGGCCAAGGTGACCGGCGCCGCCTTTGTCGTTTGGGGAGTGCATAAGCTCAACTATCCGTTTTTGCGCAACCTGGCCTGGACCGCGCCGTGGGGCTTTCTGCTGGGCGCGGTGCTGGAAATGATTGTGGCCCTGAGCGCCCTGTTGGCCCACTTTGAAAAGGCCAAGCGTCAGCTTTCGGCAAGCGAGGCCAGATACCGGCAGTTGGTGGAAAACGCCAACGAAGGCATCGTGGTGATCCAAGACGAAAAGCTTAAGCTATTCAATGCCAAGG
>CAZDRW010000409.1:0-3916 GCA_964507555.1 uncultured Desulfarculaceae bacterium | reverse complement strand
CAGAAAGGGAAATTCAGCCATGACCGGCTCCTTTGTTCCCGCGGCTGCCTCGGTTAATAGACCAGGGTTGCGTTGGCGGAAAGAAATTCCAGGGTCAGCTTGGCCGCCGCGGTGGGCTCCGCGCCCTTGATCAGATCAGCCTCATCAAGTTTGCGCTCCCGGATGCAGGGCACGCATACCAAAAGCCGTCCGCCATTCTCCAGAAACGTGGTGACCAGCTCCAGCAGGGGCGGCAGGCCGGCGGCGAACACATGCTTCAGACAACCTTCTTTGGCCAGGTTCACCGCGGTGGCCTGCAGGGCCACCACCGCATCCACCTCCAAGGCCAGGGCGGCGTTGGCCAGCACAAAGGGCAGGGAGGCTTTCTCCGGGTTCTCGGCGCCGTGGGTGGCTATATAAACGATCTTTTCTTTATTCTCCGACATGGCTGGGTGTCCTTTCTAAATCTGTTGACTATGCGTCTCTTGTTTATGTTCAGCAGGCTTCATCCTGTGAAACCAGTTCATAGGTAAAGTAGTCGCCGCTTTTGGCGGCTTCGTTCACCTGGCCGTATTTGCGCATGGCCGCCAAGTACCACATGGTCTCTTTGGGGGACATGCCGATGTCTCGGGCGATCACCAGCGGGGTGGCCGGACCTTGCAGCAAGCGCTCCTTGATCAGTCCCAGGTCCTTTTTCTGCTGCTTGGCCGCGGTCGCCGCCGCCTTGATGGCCCCGGCCCGCTGTTGTTTAAGCTGCTTGAGAGCTTGTTTGCGTTCTTGCTGGTCCATGATCACGCTCCTTGGGGCAAGGCTTGGGCCACGATGGCGTCAACCATGGCCTCGTATTGGCCCAGGCTCCAACCGGCCAACTGGATGGCCTCTTGTTCGCAGACAGCCACGCATACCCCGCAACCCTGGCAAAGGGCCGGGTTCACCTTGGCCCGCCGGCCGGCTGGGGTGTCCATCATCTCGATGGCGCCCTCGGCCAGACAGGCCTCTGCGCAGGCTCCGCTGCCCAGGCACTTGTCCTGGTCGATCTCGGCCACAAAGGGATCCAGCTCCACGAAACCGGCGCTCAGGATGGCCCCGGCCTTGGCCGCCGCAGCGCCGGCGGCGTTGGCCGCCTCGCTGCTGTCCATGGGGGCCTGGCAGGTGCCGGCCAGATAGATGCCGGTGGCGGGCAGCTCCACCGGCCTGAGCTTGGGGTGCACCTCCAAAAGAAAGCGGTCGGCTCCCACCGGCAGCTTCATCTTTTCCACCAGCTCCTGATTTTTCCGGGGCTCCATGCCCACGGCCAGCACCACCAGGTCCACCCCGATTTCCAGTTCCTCCCCGGCCAGAAGCAGGTCGGGCACGGTTATGGTAAGGACGCTCTCGTCACCGCCCTGGCTGACCACCGGCGGGGCCTCGGGCGCGAAGCGGGCGAAGATGACCCCGGACCGGCTGGCGTTAAGGTAATAGTCCTCGTGACCCCGGCCATAGGTGCGGATGTCGCGGTACAACTCGAATACATTGGTCTCCGGGAATTTCTCGCGCAGCTCGCAGGCCGCCTGCAGGCTGGCCGTGCAGCACACCCGGGAGCAGTGCTGGTTGAAGTTGCCGTCGGGTCCGGGCTGGTGAATGCCGGGGATCTGGCGGCTGCCCACGCAGTGGATCAAGGCCAGGCTGTTTACGGGCTTGCCGTTCACCACAAGCTTCTCGCCCTGGGCGGCGTCACCTGCCATGAGTTGGATCAGCTCGGGCAGGGTGATGACCTCGGGCAGCTCGCCATAGCCGTATTCGCCCGGCATGGGGCCGTAGTGCTCGAATCCGGTGGCCAACACAATGGCCCCGCTGACCAAATCCAGCTCCTCGGGCCGGTTGGGCGCCGGTCCGGGCAGCACCCCCACGAATGGCACGAAGTCTCCGGGCCCGGCCGCTTGGGCCAGGGATAGGCGCTCCAGGTCCTCGCCGCCGGGCGGGGTACGCCGCACCTTTAGCTTGAAGCTGCCCACGTAGCCGGAGTACTCGGCCAACTCCGCGCAGGTAAGCACGGTGATGCGTTCATCGCAAAGCACCTGGGCGGCAAGGGCGCTCAGCAGCTCGCCGGCCGCCTCGCCATTGGGGAAGGTCTTGTCTAGCTTGGCCAGCTGCCCACCCAGAAAGGGGGTCTTTTCTATAAGGGCCACCTGCAGGCCCTGGGCGGCCAGGTCCCGGGCGGCGCTCAGTCCGGCGATGCCGCCGCCGATCACCGTGGCGTGGGCCTCGGCCTCCACCCGGATGGGCTCCAGGGGCTCCAGCTCGGCCGCCTTGCCCACCGCCGCCGCCACCAGGCCCGCGGCCTTGCCGGTGGCGCCGGGACCGTGGTGCACCCAGGAGACCTGCTCGCGGATGTTGGCGTGCTCGTAGAGATAGGGATTCAGGCCGGCCCGGGCGATGGCCCCCCGGAAAGTGGTTTCATGCAGGGCCGGGGCGCAGGAGGCCACCACGATGCGGTTTACCTTGCCGGACTTGATGTCCTCGATGATCATCTCCTGGCCCGGGTCGGAGCACATGAAGCTGTTGTCGCGGGCCACCGTCACATTGGCCAGGCCGCCCGCCCGCTCCACCACCTCTTTTATTTCCACGTGATCGGAGATGTTGCCCCCGCAGTGGCAGACATACACCCCGATCTTGGGCTGATCCTGGATGGGATTAAGTTTGCTCATTTTCTATCGGCCTCCTCTTCGCCTTAAGCCGCCGCCTGGTCGACGCGCAGCGCAGCCAGATATTTGGCGGCGCCCAGGGCGGCCGCGCCCGCTTCGGCGATGCTGTCCACGATATCCTTGGGCCCCGCCGCCGTGCCGCAGGTGAACACCCCTTCCATCCCGGTGAGGGTCGGCTCCAGCTTGGGGCTGGGCACGGGCATGAAGCCGTCCGGGGCCGCCTTCAGGGGCAGCGCCTCCTGGGGTGAAAAGGCCGGAAGCATGGCCAGGGAAAGCACCACCAGATCGTGCTGGCGGCTCTGAGCCCCGCGGCCTCCCTCCTGGTCCTCGTAGCGCAACACCACCGAGCCGTCGGGGTTGTTGCCCGCGATCACTGGCTTGGCCTTGACGAATTCCACGCCCATGGCCTTGGCGTTCTGGTAGAACTGCTCATAGTTTTTGCCGAAGGCCCGGATGTCTATGTAGTAGATGGTCAGATCGGCCAGCGGCAGGGAGCCGGAAAGCAGCATGGCCTGCTTGATGGCGTACATGCAGCAGACCCGGGAGCAATAGGGCTTGCCCAGTTGCAGGTCCCGGCTGCCGGCGCACTGGATAAAGGCTATGGACTCGGGCTCCTTGCCGTCTCCCGGCCTGAGTACCCGCATGTAGGGCCCGTGGGGGGCCAGCAGACGCTCCATCTGCAGGCTGGTGATCACGTTGTCGCCCAGGCCGGGGCCGCCATAGGCCCGGGCCGGGTAATCGGTCATCAGCTCGAAGCCGGTGGAGAGCACCATGGTGTCTGCCTCGATGACGAACTCCTCTTCCTGCTGGAGCTGGTCCACCGCGCCGGTGGGGCAGACCTGGGAGCACTTGCCGCACATCATGCAATGGTCACGGTCGATGAGGGCCAACTGGGGTATGGCGTTGGAAAAGGGGATGAAGATGGCCTTGCGCGCGGTGAAGCCGCCTTGCTCGTGGTCCGGCACCATCACCGGGCACTGGTACTCGCACTGGCGGCAGCCTATGCACTTGGCCGGGTCCACGTAGCGGGGAAGCTGGGTGACCCGGGCCCGCAGGCGGCCTTCCCGGCGCTGGGCCTCTTCCAGGCGGCAAAGGGTGAACAGGGTGATGTTGGGATGATGGGCCGCGGCCGCCATCTTGGGGGTGGTGATGCAGCTGGCGCAGTCGAGGGTGGGGAAAACCTTGGAGAGCCGGATCATCTTGCCGCCGATGCTGGCGTCGCGCTCCACCACCGCCACCCGGTAGCCGGCATC
>CAZDRW010000408.1:0-3922 GCA_964507555.1 uncultured Desulfarculaceae bacterium | reverse complement strand
ACACAAAAATAGCCTTTGCGTTCGAACTGGTAACGGCTCTCGGGTTCCGCCCCGCCCAGGCTGGGCTCCACCCTGGCCTGATCCAGGACCACCAGGGATTCCGGATTAAGATGGTCCCGAAAGGTGGAGCCGTCTTTCATTCCAGAGGGATTGGGCACATCGAAAAGACGGTCGTAGAGTCTAACCTTGGCCGCCAGGCTGTGCTCGGCCGAAACCCAGTGGATGGTGCCCTTGACCTTGCGGCCGTCCGGCGCGTCGCCGCCTTTGGTGGCAGGGTCATAGGAGCAGTGCACCTCCGTCACCCTGCCCTCCGCGTCCTTGACCACTCCGGTGCAGGTAACGAAATAAGCCCAACGCAGACGAACTTCCCTGCCAGGCGCCAAGCGCCAGAATTTCTTGTGGGGTTCCTCCATGAAGTCGTCGCGCTCAACATAGAGCACCCTGCTGAAAGGCACCTTGCGATAGCCCATCTTGGGCGGGTCGTCCGGGTAATAGGCCGCCTCCAGCTCCTCGGTCTGGCCCTCGGGGTAATTGTCGATCACCACCTTCACGGGGTCCAGCACCGCCATGACCCGCGGCGACTTGCGATTGAGATCGTCGCGGATGGCCCACTCCAGCTTGCCCATGTCCACCATGGAATCGCGTTTGGCCACTCCGATCATGTCGCAAAAGGACCTGATGCTTTCGGCGGTGAAGCCCCTGCGCCGCATGCCGCTGATGGTGGGCATGCGCGGGTCGTCCCAGCCTTCCACGATGCCCTCGGTGACCAAGGTGTTTAAAACGCGCTTGCTCATGACGGTAAATTCCAAATTGAGGCGCGCGAACTCTATCTGCTGGGGATGGTAAACCTCCAACTGATCCAGCACCCAGTCGTAAAGCGCCCGGTTGTCCTCGAATTCCAAGGTGCAGATGGAATGGGTGATGCGCTCGATGGAGTCTGATATGCAGTGGGTGAAATCATACATGGGATAGATGCACCACTTGTCGCCGGTGCGGTGATGGATCACTTTTTTGATGCGGTAGAGCACGGGGTCCCGCAAGACCAGGTTGGGATGGGCCATATCTATCTTGGCCCTCAGGGTGCGGGAGCCGTTTTCAAACTCGCCGGCCCGCATGCGCCGGAACAAATCCAGATTCTCTTCCACGCTGCGGCCGCGCTGGGGGCTGTCCCTGCCCGGCTCGGTAAGGGTGCCGCGGTACTGCCTGGTTTCCTCCGGGCTCAGGTCGCACACATAGGCCTTGCCCGCCTGAATCAGCTTTTCGGCGAATTCATACAGCTGATCGAAATAGTTGGAGGCAAAATAAAGATGCTTTCCCCAGTCATAGCCCAGCCATTTGACGTCGCGCTTGATGGCCTCGATGTATTCGGTGCTCTCCTTCTCCGGATTGGTGTCATCGAAGCGCAAATGACAGACGCCGTTATTCTCGCCGGCGATCCCGAAATTCAATACTATGCTCTTGGCATGGCCGATGTGCAGGTGTCCGTTGGGCTCCGGCGGGAAGCGGGTCTCTACCCTGCCGTCCCATTTACCGGTACGGTTGTCCTCTGCCACCTTGCTGCGTATAAAATCCAAATGCTTGCCTTCTTCGGCCGAGGCCATGTCAAGAACTCCCTGTGTTTAAGGCATTAACCAAGATCGTTCGCGGGCTCTGCGCAGGCCATGCCTGGTAAGCCCGATAGGGCAATGTGACCTCATTATATAGGATTGTCAAGCGCCCGTGCCAGCTTGGACGCCTCGGCCCGGCGCGCTGCATTGCTGCCTTGGGCGGATGCTATGGCGCATAATATAAATTATTAGCCAAGACACCCGAACCCCAGCCGGCCCAGCCAGGAGGGTTGCCATGAGCCCGCCTCTCAGCAAGCACTCGCGCAGCGTATACATACATCTGATCTCCGACGCCACCGGCACCGCGGCCGAGCGCATGGCCCGCGCGGCCTTGGTGCAGTTCTACAAGCAATTTCACTCCATCTTCATCCGCCATCCCTTTGTCAAATCGGCCAAGCACATAAACGCCATTTTGGACGAGGCCGAGGCAAAAAACGGGGTAGTGATATACACCATGAACGATCGGGCCCTGCGCCAGCATCTGGCCCGCCAGGAGGACAAACGCGATCTGGTCATGCTGGACATGCTGGGGCCTTTGTTCGAAAAAATTGGAAAACGCTTTAAGTCGCAACCGCTCCTCAGCAGCGGGCTCTTGCCCAACGCCCTGGGCGATAAATCCCTGCACCTGGCCGAGGCCATAGACTTTACCCTGCGCCACGACGACGGAAGGCAGTTGCGCACCTTGGGGAGGGCCGATGTTATACTCCTCGGCGTGTCGCGCACTTCCAAGACCCCCACCAGCCTTTATCTATCGTGTCATTTCGGGCTCAAGGCGGCCAACGTTCCCATAGTCATGGGCCTGGAGCCGCCGGCCAAGCTTTTCAGCCTGAAGCGGCCCAAAATGGTGGGGTTGACCATCAGTCCCGGCAAGTTGGCCAGCATCCGCCAGGGCCGCTTTCACCGCATGATGCCCGCTGAATACAGCAACCCCAGCAACATCACCACCGAGTTGGGCTATTGCGAGGGAGTATTCGAGCGAATAGGCCGCATCAAGATCATCGATGTGACCGACCGCCCTATCGAAGAGGTGGCCAACTTGATCATTGAGGATTAGGGGCAGGCTTGGCTTACTGCCCGCGCTGACAGGTAATGCCGGGATTAAGGCTCCTCCCACTTTGCTCCAGACGTTCACGATTCATCCAGACAAGCCGATTGTCGAGTATTTCCCTCCCCGCAGCCGCCGTTAAGGACGGTCGAGGTCTTTCCGTAATTGGCTTGGCAGTCCCAAACTGTCAACGCTTTTCTAGACAAAGACAAACTAGAAGACGTTCTGCTTCTTAATTCCCTTTCGTTTTGCGGCACTATAATAAACTCCTAACTCAACAGGACGAGGCTACTTCTCTAAAATCTCTTTTACTTTTCTAAGTAACTCATTGCGCCTGAACGGCTTTGCAATGAATCCCGAAGCTCCTCCTTGATGCGAGTTAATGGTTTTTGCTTCGGCTGAATAGCCGCTGGCAACCAGAACTTTAAGTCGGGGATTAATCGCCAGGAGTTCCTTGAGGCACCTGTGGCCACCCATACCAGGCATACCCAAATCGAGAACCACTAACTCTATTTCTTCCCGGGAGTCCGCATAAAGTTCTAATGCCTCCTCGCCACTGGCGGCGGTGATCACCTCGAGCCCCGAACCTACTAGTATTTCTTTGCCCAATTCACGGATCGCTTCTTCATCGTCAACCAGCAATACTGCACCATGGTCATGCAAGATGATTTCCTCAGACCCATCTCGAGCTGCGGTCGGCTCGGCAGCGACATCTAATATGGGCAGATAAATCTTGAAGGTAGTGCCGATACCGGGTTCGCTGTAGCAGGAGATGTGGCCACCGTGTTCCTTTATGATGCCGTACACCGTGGAGAGCCCTAGGCCGGTTCCTCTCCCCACACCCTTGGTTGTATAAAAGGGATCGAATATCTTGGCCTGGGTTTTAGGGTCCATGCCGTGGCCGGTGTCAGAGACTGAAATCAGTATATAATCGCCGGGCGGCAACCCGAAATGCTCCTCAGTGTACTCATTATCCAGCAATTCCTGACTGGTTTCAAAAACCAGCCGGCCACCTTCGGGCATGGCGTCACAGGCGTTGCCGGCAAGATTGATGATTACCTGCTCTAATTGGGTCGCATCGGCTCTGACTGTGCCCAGGCTATGGGCCAGGTTTACTTCTATCTCTATCATTTTTGGTATGGTGTGCCGCAGCATCTCAATGCTTTGGGCCAGGGTGTGGTTAATATCAATGGGCTTAAGCTCGATCTCAGACATACGGCTGAAGGTCAAAAGCTGTTTAACAAGCTTGCGCGCCCGCTCGGCCGCATGG
>CAZDRW010000407.1:0-3930 GCA_964507555.1 uncultured Desulfarculaceae bacterium | reverse complement strand
CACAACCAGTACCTGGACAACCTCTACCTGGAGCAGGAGCGCGGCATCACCATCAAGAGCCAGGCCATCACCTTGCCCTACAAAGCCCTCGACGGCCAGACCTACGAGCTAAACCTGATCGACACCCCGGGGCACGTGGACTTCACCTACGAGGTGAGCCGGGCGCTGATGTCTTGCGAGGGCGCGCTTCTGGTGGTGGACGCCTCCCAGGGGGTGGAGGCCCAGACTTTGGCCAACATGTATCTGGCCATGGAGCTGGATCTCACCATCGTGCCGGTGATCAACAAGATCGATCTGCCCTCGGCCGACGTGGAGGAGGCCCGCCGCCAGATATCCGATGACCTGGGCCTGGATGGCGAAGAGGCGGTGGCCATCAGCGCCAAGGACGGAGTTAACATCCCGGCGGTACTGGAGGCCATTGTCCGCGAGCTGCCACCGCCCACCGGCGACATTGCGGCGCCTTTACAGGCGCTTATCTTCGACGCCCAGTACGACCCCTACCGCGGCACCTTGGTCACCGTCAGGGTGAAGGAGGGCACGATCAAGCCCGGCGAGACGATCCGCTTCATGCACGGCCACGGCGAATACAAGGTGGAGGAAGTGGGCATTTTCGGCGCGGGCCGGGTGCCGATGAAGGAGCTTAGGGCCGGACAGGTGGGCTATTTGATCGCCGGCATCAAGACAGTGTCCGACACCAACGTGGGCGACACCATCACCCACGCCGAGCGCCCGGCAGCCGAACCGCTGCCCGGCTTCCAGGAGATGAAGCCGGTGGTGTTTTCCTCCATCTATCCCGTGGCCACCGACGACTACCCGGACCTGGCCGACGCCATTGAAAAGCTGAAGCTCAACGACGCGGCGCTCATTTATCAGAAGGACGCCTCCCAGGCCCTGGGCTTCGGCTTCCGTTGCGGGTTTTTGGGGCTATTGCACCTGGAGGTGGTGCAGGAGCGCCTGGAGCGCGAATTCGGTCTTTCTTTGATCCTCACCGTGCCCAGCGTGCGCTATAAGGTCTATCTCTCCACCGGCGAGATGATCGAGATCGAGAACCCGGCCTTCTATCCCGACCCTTCCACCATCGACTATTGCGAGGAGCCCTATATCAAGGCCTCCATCTTCATGCCCGAGCGCTACATCGGTGCGGTGATGGAGCTTTGCCTGGAGCGCCGGGGTGAGAACACCAATTTCCTCTATCCCTCGCCGGGCCGGGTGGAACTCACCATCGAGCTGCCCCTGGCCGAGGTGATTTACGATTTCTACGACAAGCTGAAAACCGTTACCCAGGGCTACGGCTCGTTCGATTATGAGCTGATCGACTACCGCCGCACCGATCTGGTCAAGATGGACATCCTGGTCAACAAGGAAAAGGTGGACGCCCTGGCCTGCCTGGTGCACCGCGACCGCGCCCGCAAGCGCGCCCTGCACGCGGTGAACAAGCTCAGGGACTCCATCCCCCGCCAGCAATTCAAGGTGCCCATCCAGGGCGCCATCGGCGGCACCATCATCGCCCGCGCCGACATCGGGGCCTACCGCAAGGACGTCACCGCCAAGTGCTACGGCGGCGACGTGAGCCGCAAGCGCAAGCTCCTGGAAAAGCAGAAGGCGGGCAAGAAGCGCATGAAGCTGGTGGGCGACGTGCCGATTCCCCAGAAGGCATTTTTGGCCGTATTGCAAAGCGACACGGATGATTAGTCCGCTCTCCCCTCGCTGATTGTCCGCACCAGGCCCTTGCCTGGGCTTTGCGGTTGTGCCCGGGTCTTGCCTTTAAGCATAATTGATATAGATAACAAAACCTTTCCTCGTACTTGCTGGCGCGTCCCGTCACGGGCGGTATAATTCCGCGTTAGCAAGTTTCGAGATGATTTGACTTGTTTTGGCAAGGAGGCTAGACAACACGATCATGACCCGCGAAGAGGTCCCGGACCAAAAGGAGCCCGATAAACGAAGCGGGCGGCCGTCGGTCTATATCCGCGAGATGGACATAGACGACCTGGCCGCCGTGTTCCACTTGGGCGAGAAACTGTTCACTGCTGAAGAGGTGCCCAACCTCTACCGCACCTGGGACGAGTACGAGGTCACCGGCCTTTTTCAGACCGACCCCGAGTTCTGCCTGGTGGCCGAGGACGAAAGCATGGGGCTTATTGTGGGCTTCGCCCTGGGCACCACCATCGAGAAAAGCCGCTCGGCCTGGAAATACGGCCATTTGATCTGGCTGGGCGTGCGGCCCGGCTACCAGCGCTTCGGGGTGGGGGAGCGGCTGTTCAACCAGCTCAAGGGCCGCATGGAGGAAAAGGGCGTGCGCATCATCCTGGTGGACACCGAGGCCGACAACCTGGGGGCCTTAAAGTTTTTCCGCGGCATGGGCTTTGCAGGCCCCCAGGAGCACATATATCTTTCCCTGAACCTGGAAACCCAAAAGAAGAAAAACGGTGAGCGCCACGCCAACGGAAAAAGCTAAACCCGAAGCGCCGGAAACCGCGAGCCAGGCGGCGGTTGGGCCCATCCAGCCCCTGCGCCTGCGCAAGCTCCTCAGGCGTTTGGTGGATATCTACAGCCCCTCCGGCAAGGAAGGGGACGTGCTGGACTACGCCCGCAATTGGCTCAAGCGCCAGGGACTGGAGGTGCACCGCCAGGAGGTGGACGACCGCCGCTATAATCTGGTGGTGCTGCCCAAGGGGGGCGAGGTCAAGCTGGCCTTGATCGGCCATTTGGACACGGTGACCGCCTATGACCTGGAAAACCTGGGCTACGAGGACGAGGGCGACGAGCTGAGCGGTTTGGGCGCAGCCGACATGAAGGGCGGCTGCGCGGCCATGATGGAAGCCTTCGCCGCCCTGGCCGAGGACGGAGGCAAGATGCCGCCGGTGGCCCTGGCCCTGGTGGTGGGCGAGGAGGAGGACGGCGACGGGGCCGAGGCCCTGGCCCGGGAATATCATTTTCCCTGGGCCATCATCGGCGAGCCCACCGACCTTAAGCCCTGTTTGGAGCACCACGGTTATCTGGAGCTGGAGCTCTACGCCAAGGGCCGCCGCCGCCACGCCTCCTTGGCCAACCCCGGGGACAATCCGGTGCGCGAGGTGCTGCGGCTTTTGATGGCCATCAGCGGCCATCTGGACGATCACCACGCCGAGCTGGTCTACAACATCCGCGACATCCAGTCCTGGCCCGAGGGCTTCATGGTGCCCGAGGGCTGCGAGGCCTGGGTGGACATCCATCTGCCTTCGCGCACGCCCCTGGGCGAGCTGACTATGGAGGTGGAGGAGGTGGTGCTCTCTCAGGAAGGCGGCGGCGCGGGCCTGAACACCGGCCTGCGGCTGCACACCGTGCAAAACGGCTACAGGCTACCCGAGCGGGGCCCGGTGGTGGAGGCCCTGCAGCGCATCTTCGCGGCCCAGGGCCTTAGCTGGAAGCCCCAGGCCTTCCCCAGCCACTCCGACGCCAACCAGCTCTGGGCCGCGGGCGTGAGGCCCATTCTTTTGGGGCCGGGCCGCTTGGAGATGTCCCATGTGCCGGAAGAGGCGGTACTATTCAGTCAGGTCATAGCTGCATCGCAGATATATTATAGCTTGGCCCGCGAGATGTCTCCTTAGGGAATATATTGATAACTTATTAATATTAGTTATCAAAATATGTCTATTGACATTCCGGGGACCTGTTACCTATAATCTGACCCCTGTGGAACCTTTAAGGTTAGTCCTTTGCACTGAACAAAAGACCGTTGTGCTGTTTTTGGGATTAGGTAAGCCGGGGTTCTGTTCAATTTAGGGAGGAATAAAAATGCAACCCACTGATTGGGGACAGGCCTTTAGCATAGTTGGCGGAGGCCTGCTGGCCGTGTTCTTCATTATGTCCGTCTTAGCTTTGGCCACTCATCTCATGGGCAAGATATTTGCTTCTGCCGCCAAGAAAAAGGAAGCCGCCCAGGCAGGG
>CAZDRW010000406.1:0-3933 GCA_964507555.1 uncultured Desulfarculaceae bacterium | reverse complement strand
CCGCTTTTCAATGCGGTATAAAGGTCCGCCGACCTTATGGGAAAGATTGAGGGCCACCACCCCGGCCAAGGCGACTAGGGCCAACAAAACCAGGACGTTCACCGCAATGAGCGGCCACACCACCATTTCGCCCTGGCTGTTGACGGCCAGGTAAAAAAACATGACCAAGAGCAGGCTGGTGGCCAGCATGCTGCCGAAGGTGGCCAGACAAAATTGGTCACGAAGCTTTTTTGGTACTGCGGGTGCACCCAGAGAGCACCCCGGCGGTCGTTACCAGGAGTGGTGGCGGCCATAAAGATCAATCCTTTGGGCAGAAACGGCTTCAAAAGAGCGCCACCGGCCCGAGCCGTTGCCAGCCGGCGGCCATGGGTTTATTAAAAATAAATTTTAACATAAAAGTCCTAGTCATAAATAGGGGCTCCCAGCGTCGGCATTATGCAGCTGGCGCCGGTCCGTGGTAATGGTAGATTTGATGGGCAGGAACCCGCCCCTTTTAGGGCGCCAATCATATGGGTAGCGCGAAGAAGCCATGTTGAAGGAAATCATCGTCCGGGGCGCCCGGCAACATAACCTGAAAAACATAGAGGTTAGGCTCCCCCGCGACAAGCTGGTGGTGGTTACCGGCTTGTCGGGCAGCGGCAAGAGCACCCTGGCCTTTGACACCATCTATGCCGAAGGCCAGCGGCGCTACGTGGAATCCTTGAGCGCCTACGCCCGCCAGTTTTTGGAGCGCATGGATAAGCCCGACGTGGAGTCCATAGAGGGGCTCTCGCCGGCGATTGCCATCGAGCAGAAGACCACCTCCAAGAACCCGCGCTCCACCGTGGCCACGGTCACCGAGATCTACGACTACCTGCGGCTTTTGTTTGCCCGGGCCGGCACCCCCCATTGCCCCCAGTGCGGCCGCCGCATCCAGGCCCGCTCCGCCCAGGAGATCGTGGACCAGCTTATCGGCCTGGGCCGAGGCACCCGCCTCACCCTGCTGGCCCCGGTCATAACCGGCCGCAAGGGCGAGCACAAATCAACCTTCGCCCGGCTCATGAAGGACGGCTTCGTGCGCGCCCGGGTGAACGGCGAACTCGTGGACCTGGCCGAGGCGCCCGCCCTGGAGAAGAACAAGAAGCACAACATAGAGGCGGTGGTGGACCGCATTGTCATTAAAGATGACGTGGCCCGCCGGCTCACCGACAGCGTGGAGCTGGGCCTGCGCCTGGGCGAGGGCGCGCTTCTGGCCTGGATTCACGGCGCGGGCGGCGAGCCCGACCGCGAAGAGCTTTTCAGCGAGCGCCTGGCCTGCGAGATTTGCGGCATCTCCCTGCCCGAACTCACGCCCCAAATGTTTTCCTTCAACTCGCCCCAAGGCGCCTGCCCTTCCTGCGACGGCATCGGGCAAAAGGTGTTCTTCGATCCGGACCTGGTGGTGCCGGACCACTCGCTTTCGGTGCGCGGGGGCGCCATCAAGCCCTGGGAGAACCGGGACAGCGTTTATCATTTTCAGACCCTGGACGCGCTGGCCAAGCACCTGAAGTTCGATCTCTACAAACCCTGGAGTGAGCTGCCGGAGGCCGTCCGCCAGCAACTCTTGTACGGAACCAAAGAGCCGGTGGAGTTCTATCTGGAGCGCGGCGACCGGAGGCATGCCTTCAAGCGCCCCTGGGAGGGCTTCATCACCCACCTGGAGCGGCGCTACCGTGAAACCAATTCCTCGGCCATCCGCGAGGAGTTCGACCGCTACATGAACTCCCAACCCTGCCCGGAGTGCGGCGGCGCGCGCCTCAGGAAAGAGGCGCTGGCGGTTTGGGTGGGAGAGGCCAATATCTGGCAGCTCACCCAAAAGAGCGTGCGCGAGTCCCTGCAATTTATCGGGGAGCTGAAGCTGGGCAGCCGCGAGGCGTTCATCGCTGAAAAACTTTTAAAGGAAATAAAGGAGCGCCTGGGCTTCATGGCCGACGTGGGGCTGGACTATTTGACCCTGGACCGCACTTCGGGCACCCTCTCCGGCGGCGAGGCCCAGCGCATCCGCCTAGCCACCCAGATCGGCTCGGCCCTGGTGGGGGTTCTCTACGTACTGGATGAGCCCAGCATCGGGCTGCATCAGCGCGACAACCAGCGCCTTCTTAATACGCTTATGCGCATGCGCGATTTGGGCAACACCGTGCTGGTGGTGGAGCACGACGAGGACACCATCCGCGCGGCCGACTATGTGGTCGACATGGGGCCGGGCGCCGGGCGCAAAGGCGGCGAGGTGGTCTTCGCCGGGACCCCGGACAAGCTTCTCAAATGCAAGCAATCGCTCACCGGCCAATATCTTTCCGGCGGCATGAGCATCCCGGTGCCGCGCAAGCGCCGTAAAGCCCAGCGCGGCGCCATCACCCTGCAAGGCTGTGCCGAGCACAACCTGAAAAACATCGAGGTCAGCTTCCCCCTGGGGCTGTTCACCTGCGTGACCGGCGTCTCCGGCAGCGGCAAATCCACCTTGGTGATCGACACCCTTTACCGCGCCCTGGCCCAAAAGCTCTACCGGGCCAAGGATCGGGCCGGGGCCATGCAAGCGGTGCAGGGCCTGGAGCATCTGGACAAGGTGATCGACATCGACCAGAGCCCCATCGGCCGCACCCCGCGCTCCAACCCGGCCACCTACACCGGGGTTTTCACCCCTGTCCGTGAGCTTTTCGCCAAGGTGCCCGAGGCCAGGGCCCGGGGCTACAAGGCGGGGCGCTTTTCCTTCAACGTGCGCGGCGGCCGCTGCCCGGCCTGCGACGGCGACGGCATCATCAAGATCGAGATGCATTTTCTGCCCGACGTGTACGTGAAATGCGAGGTGTGCGGCGGCCTGCGCTACAACCGCGACACCCTGGAGATCGCCTACAAGGGCGCCAGCATCGCCGACGTGCTGGGCATGACCTGCAACCAGGCCCTGGAGTTCTTCCAGAATGTGCCGGCCATCAAGACCAAGCTGCAGACCCTGGTGGATGTGGGCCTGGGCTACATCCGCCTGGGCCAGCCGGCCACCACCCTTTCCGGCGGCGAGGCCCAGCGGGTGAAGCTCTCCAAGGAGTTGAGCAAGCGCGCCACCGGCCGCACCCTTTACATCCTGGACGAGCCCACCACGGGGCTTCACTTCGACGACATCCGCAAGCTTTTAGGCGTGCTGGAAAAGCTGGTGGAGATGGGCAACACGGTGGTGGTGATCGAGCACAACCTGGAGGTCATCAAGACCGCCGATCACATCATCGACCTGGGACCCGAGGGCGGCGATCGCGGCGGCGAGGTGGTGGCCCTGGGCACCCCCGAGCAGGTGGCGCGGGAAAAGGGCTCCTACACCGGCCAGTGGCTCAAAAAAGCGCTGGGCCAGAAAGCGGCCTGAAGCGGTAGGCTTTTTACAGGCCTTTCATAGTGCCATTGCATTAAGAGGCTGATCTCATTTAAAAAAGCCAAGCTACCCCTTATGGCTAATAGTCTTTTTTGCTATACTCTTTACAAGTCCCGTCTTTTGCTTCCGTGAAATCACCTTTTGTTAGAGGAGGTTGTGATGTTTAACCACCCTCTTTCTTTCGTTGTTTTCCCGGCCGGTGGGCGGGCGAGGACGGTGCTCCTGTCTTTGGCATTGGCGTTAGTTATGATTGCTTGCCCCCTGGCCAGCCAGGCGGCCTATAACATCTGGAAGGTGGCCGATCAAAGCACCAAGATACCCGGCTTTGGTTTCGCTCAACATAACTTCACTACGCTGGGTATGCCCGCCCTTGATGGCAGCGACGTGGTTTGGTATGGCGAAGGATCGCTAAACAATGTGTTCGGCATTTTCATCCACGACGGCTCCACCTTTACCTCGTCCTCGGTGCATGTGATCGCCACCAGCCTCACCTATGTTCCCGGCGAGAACCTGCAGTTCACCAGCTACGGCCAATTGCCATCCGTCGCCAACAGCAATGT
>CAZDRW010000405.1:2397-3955 GCA_964507555.1 uncultured Desulfarculaceae bacterium | reverse complement strand
GGCGAATTTGGTGGTCTCAAAATAGCGCTTGGTGATGATGTTGCCCAGGCGGGTCCCGACCTTGACTTTCTTGACAAAGCCGTCCAGTTCCTTTTTTAGCTGGGGGCTTTTCTTGCGGATGGCCCAGGCGATCTTGCCGTGCGTGCGTGTGGCCAGGTTGGGATGGATTTTCAGGCTCTTGAAAATCTTTTGCCAAAAATCGGCCAAATAGTCGTCGGCCACGGTGATTTGGTAGATATCGGCGCTTACCATCTCCAAAATATCTTCGGTTTCCAAAAGTTCATTGACAGGTTCGATTTTCACCAGGGCCTTGCCGGCCGCCTTGAGCCGCTGATTAAGTTTTTGCAGGCTTTGGTAGTAGGCGCTCGATTTTCGGACGTGAACCGTCTTGCCGCTTAGGTCCTCCAAGCTGGTTAATTTTGGCGCGCTAGAGCTAGTCACCACCACTTCCTTGGCCTCGTCGTACAAGGGAGTAGTAAAGTCCACATCTTTTTTGCGCTGCGAGGTAACGGTGAGGCTCGCCGCGGCTATGTCGCCCAGCCCCTTTTGTAACTGCGGCAGCAACTGATCGCGGGTCGCCGGGATGAAAACCAGGTGTACCTTGAGATGACGCTTCTTCAGCTTTTTATTGAGATACTTCTCGAACTGCATCATTAATTCATAGGTGGCGCCTTTGGTGGCAGGGCCGTCTAGGAAGAAATTGGTTTTATTGTAGGGTACCAATACCCTGATAACCCGGCGCTTAATCAGCGCATCCAGATCGCCTAGTTTGGGTCTGTTGATCTGCCCTTTGGGGATGGCAGCGAGGGATGTAGGCGCTTCCTTGGCCCCGGCGGGGCAGGCATGCCAGGTTACTAAAACCGATAGCGTTAATAACAGCACCGCGGCTCGACGAGCTAAAGTTGTGTAAGACATTTTATCCCTGCTTTGCAGATGCCAAAAAATTTGAAGTCGCCTTTCTGCGTCTTGAAGGTGATTTTGGCCAACAGTAGTTATAATAAATCCAACTCATCCGGGATTAAAGCCTCTAACGCTAATTAATGCGCCGTCACAAATCCCGGCCGGCCTGGTTCAGGGTGGGCTGCGTGTAATTTCTAACACCCCGGTGCCAATCAAGCCAGCGGCCTCCTACTTGTTAACGCACTTTTAGGCATTTATGGGGTTTGGGCGGTCATTGTTTGACTTGCCTGGTGTATTGGTTTAATATTCCTCGGATTTACCGGTCCAACTCCGGCCCGCCATGATCCCCTGGATAAGAGCCCGCAGGCTATGCGGCGACTTTTGGGGCGTGGTGGGTCTTGCTGAGGCTTGGGAGGCATAAATGAAGTACTGGCGCGAGCCCTTGGACCTGGATAGCATCAAAGTCGTCCGGGGCGAAGTCACCGTGCTGCAGGACCGCTGCAAAGGCTGCCAGTTCTGCATATCCTATTGCTCGCGTGGCGTCCTGGCCATGAGCAAGCGTTTCAACCGCAAGGGCTACCATTACCCCGAGGCGCTGGAACCGGAAAAGTGCGTCAATTGCCACTTCTGCGAAGTGATCTGTCCGGAGTTCGCCATC